>NZ_JBGLYU010000053.1:0-44732 GCF_047304235.1 Variovorax sp. Varisp36 | reverse complement strand
GGGGGGGGCCCCCCGCCCGCCCCCCCCCGCGCCGGCGGGGGGGGGGCTGCTGCGGGTGTTGCACCGCCGCCGGCGCGTCCGTTGCGCGTGGTTCGCGTGGTCGACGGCATGGGCCAGCAGCGCAGCAACCGCGTCGTGATCTCGGGCCGCATGGCCGATGTCTGCGCCGAACTCGACCGGCTGGCCGCACTCGAAACCGCCGAGACCGCGGCCGCGGCCCCTCGTTCGACCCGCCTTCACTGAGCCAGAACACCCCTGCGAGCGGCTGTGGGGTGGGTATCCAAACGTTCACTGGCACGACATTCCAATGCTGCGAGGCACAATGGCACGCCATGAACATTGTGATCCTCGACGATTACCAGGACGCCGTGCGCAAACTGCGCTGCGCCGCCAAGCTGGACGCGTACGCGGCCAAGGTCTATACCAATACGGTGAAGGGTATCGGGCAGCTTTCGGTTCGCCTCAAGGATGCCGACGTGATCGTGCTGATCCGCGAGCGCACCCAGATCTCGCGCCAGCTGATCGAAAAGCTGCCGAAGCTCAAGCTCATCTCGCAGACGGGGCGTGTCGCCGGGCACATCGACGTTACTGCCTGCACGGAACGTGGCGTCGCGGTTGCGGAGGGCTCGGGCTCGCCGCAGGCGCCCGCCGAGCTCACCTGGGCGCTCATCATGGCCGCCATGCGCCGGCTGCCGCAGTACATCAGCAACCTCAAGCACGGCGCGTGGCAGCAGTCGGGGCTCAAGTCGGCCTCGATGCCGCCCAACTTCGGGATCGGCTCGGTGCTCAAGGGCAAGACGCTGTGCATCTGGGGTTATGGCCGCATAGGCCAACTGGTGGCGCGCTATGGACAGGCTTTCGGGATGCAGGTCGTGATCTGGGGCCGTGAAGCCAGTTGCGCCAAGGCCCGCTCCGACGGCTTCCAGGTCGCACAGAACCGCCACGAGTTCTTTGCCGCGGCCGACGTGCTGTCGGTGCATCTGCGGCTCAACGAAGAGACCAACGGCCTCATCACGCTGGAAGATCTCTCGCGCATGAAGCCGACGGCGCTGTTCGTCAACACTTCGCGCGCCGAACTGGTCGAAGCCGACGCCCTGCTCGCCGCACTCAACCGCGGCCGCCCCGGGCTGGCCGCCATCGACGTGTTCGAGAGCGAGCCGCCGCTGCAAGGCCATGCGCTGCTGCGGCTCGAGAACTGCATCTGTACGCCGCACATCGGCTACGTCGAGCAGGAGAGCTACGAGAGCTACTTCGGTCAGGCGTTCGACAACGTGGTGAGCTACATCAACGGCAACCCGACGAACATCGTGAATCCCGGCGCGCTGCAGGTTCGCCGGTGAACCGGCCGGCGCCCCAGGGTGCGCTCTGGGCGCTGCTCGCCGGCAATTTCGTGATCGGCACGGGCGTGATGGTGGTGCCCGGCACGCTCAATGAAATCAGCACCTCCCTTTCGGTCACGGCCGCCACCGCGGGCCAGCTGATCACGGCCGCAGCGGCAGTGATGTGCGTCGGCGCACCGCTGCTGGCTGCGGCGGTCGCGGGCTGGGACCGCCGCCAATTGCTGGCGCTCAGCCTGCTCTGGTACGCCGCGGGCCACATCCTCTGCGCGCTGATGCCGAGCTTCGGCGCCCTGCTGCCGGTGCGCATGCTCACGGTGGTCGCTCCAGCCATCTTCACGCCCCAGGCCGCGGCCTGCGCCGGCATGCTGGTGCCGCCGGAGCAGCGCGGACGCGCCGTCACTTTCGTCTTCCTGGGCTGGTCCATGGCCTCGGTGCTGGGCCTGCCCATCGGCGCGCTGATCGGCGGCCACCTGGGCTGGCGCATGGCCTTCCTGGCCATTGCGGCGCTCAGTGTCGCAAGCGCGACAGCGGTCTGGCTCACCTTGCCGAACGGCGTCCGCCCCGCCGCTCTGACCGCCGAAGCATGGTCGCGCGTGCTGCGCAGCCCGGTGCTGATGGGCATCGTTTCGGTCACGGCGCTGCAGGGGGCCGGCCAGTTCGTGCTGTTCAGTTATTTCGGCCCGGTCCTCAAGCAGGGCTTCGGCGCGGACGCCACCACGCTGAGCGTGATGTGGGCGCTGTTCGGCGCCTGCGGGCTGGTCGGCAACATGGTGGTCAGCCGCTTCATCGACCGTGTGGGCGCCGGCCGCATGGTGCTGATTACCACCGTGCTGATCGCCTCGAGCCTGCTGCTGTGGCCGCTGGCCTCCACCCTCGCCTGGCTGGCTGTCGTGCTCGTTCCGTGGGGGTTGGGCTGCTTCTCCGCCAACTCGGCCCAGCAGGCCCGTCTGGTGGGTCTGGCGCCGGCCCTCGCACCAGGCTCCGTGGCGCTCAACAGCTCCGGCATCTATACCGGGCAGGCCGTGGGCGCCGCGGTCGGCGGCTGGCTGCTTGCCAACGATGCCGGGGCATGGATGAGCTGGGTCGGTTTTGGCCTGCTGCTGGTCGCCATATCGCTCAGCGTGACCATCGATCGCAGCCGCCGCGCGGCCTGAAAGCGCGCCCCCGCGTTAAACCCGTCACGCCCCACCCGCACGGGGCTGCAAAATCAGAGTCTTCGACAGCATCAATCTCCAGCAAATGACAGTGAACTACACCCGAATCGGCGTCATCGGCGCAGGCGCCATGGGTCGCGGCATCGCACAGATCGCCGCCCAGGCAGGCAGCGAAGTGCTGCTGCTCGACAGTTTCGCAGGCGCCGCCGAGCGCGGCCGCGAGGCCCTCGTTGCGCAATGGAACAAGCTGCACGAGAAGAACAAGATCGACGCCGCCACGCGCGATGCCCAGATCGCCCGCGTCAAGGCGATCGACGGCATCCAGGCTCTGGCCGGCTGCGACCTGGTGATCGAAGCGGTCATCGAAGACCTCGAAGTCAAACGCAAGCTGTTCCGCGAGCTCGAAGGCTCGGTGAGCGAGGCCGCCACGCTGGTCACCAACACCTCGTCGCTCTCGGTGACGGCCATCGCCGCCGGCCTCAAGTACCCGGAGCGCTTCGCGGGCTTCCACTTCTTCAACCCCGTGCCGTTGATGAAGGTGGTCGAGGTGGTCGCGGGCTTCAAGACCGCGCCCGAAGTCTGCAAGCAACTGGCCGGCTACGCGGTGCAGATGGGCCACAGCGCCGTGCAGGCACAGGACACGCCGGGCTTCATCGTCAACCACGCGGGCCGCGGCTATGGCACCGAGGCGCTGCGCATCGTCGGCGAAGGAGTGACCGACTTTGCGACCATCGACCGCATCCTCAAGGACCAGGCGGGCTTTCGCCTGGGCCCGTTCGAGCTGCTGGACCTGACGGCTCTCGACGTGTCGCATCCAGTGATGGAGTCGATCTACCACCAGTATTTCGAGGAGCCGCGCTTTCGACCGAGCGTGATCACCGCGCAGCGGCTGGCTGCGGGTGCCCTGGGCCGCAAGACCAACGAAGGCTTCTACCGCTACACCGACGGCGTGATGCAGCAGGCGCCCGAGGCCCCTGCGCCGGTGGTCGAGGGCACGCCTTCGGTCTGGGTGTCTCCGCGCGCAGCACGCCGCGCCGAGCTGCTGCGCCTCGTGAACACGCTGGGCGCGCAGATCGACAGCGGCGCCGCGGCCGCGCCGCATTCGCTGATCCTGGTGGCGCCGCTGGGCTTCGACGTGACCACGGTCGCAGCGGTCGAGCGCCTGGACGCCACGCGCACTGTCGGCATCGACATGCTCATCGACGACGACGCTACCAAGCGCCGCGTACTCGCCACCAACCCTGCGACGCGCCGCGACGTCCGCGATGCCGCGCACGCCCTCTTCGCGCGCGATGGCAAGGCCGTGAGCGTGATCCGCGACAGCGGCGGCTTCGTCACGCAACGCGTGATCGGCACCATCGTCAACATCGCCACCGACATGTGCCAGCAGCGCGTGTGCACGCCGGCCGACCTCGAGACCGCGGTGCAGCTGGGACTCGGCTATCCGCGCGGCCCGCTCGCCATGGGCAATCTCTACGGTCCGACCAACATGCTCGAAGTGCTGTTCAACCTGCAGACGGTGTACGGCGATCCGCGCTATCGCCCGAGCCCGTGGCTGCGCCGCCGCGGCGCGTTGGGCCTGAGCCTGCTGCACGAAGAAGAATAGACAGACATGACCGCCGAACTCAAGAGCACAAGCGAAGGCAGCACCATGGTGCTGACGATCGCAAACCCCACCCAGCGCAACGCACTGGGTCCGGAAATCTATGCCGCGGGCATCGAGGCGCTCAACGGCGCCGAGAACAGCGCCGAGATCCGCAGTGTCGTCATCGTGGGCGAAGGTGCATGGTTCTGCGCCGGCGGCTCGCTGCAGCGGCTGCTGGCCAACCGGCAGCTCGACCGCTCGGTGCAGGCCGAGAGCATCGAGGGCCTGCACAACTGGATCGATTCGATCCGCACCTTCCCCAAGCCGGTCATCGCCGCCGTCGAGGGCGCGGCTGCCGGCGCGGGCTTCTCGCTCGCGCTGGCCTGCGACTTCGTAGTGTCCGCGCGCGACGCCGTCTTCGCGGCCTCGTACAGCAACGTGGCGCTGTCGCCCGACGGCGGCCTGAGCTGGCACCTGGGACAGCAGTTGCCGCGCCAGCTGGCGAGCGAATGGCTCATGAACGGCGAGCGCATCGGCGCACCGCGTCTGCATGCGCTCGGCCTGGTCAACGAACTCACGGAAAACGGCCAGGCGCTCGCAGGTGCGCTGGCGCTGGCCGCGAAGCTCAATGCACGCGCGCCGAACTCGCTGGCCAGCATCAAGGAACTGCTCAGCGAGGCGCGAGGCGCCACGCTGGCCACGCAGCTCTCGCAGGAGCGCGACCACTTCGTGCGCAACCTGCACCATGCGAACGCAGGCATCGGCATCGCCGCGTTCCTCGAAAAGAAGCCGCCGCAGTACGAGTAGCGCCAAACGGCGTCGCTCCCGTGACACCCACCAGCATTCCAGTCGCCGAGAGGACAGACCAATGGACGACCCCATTCTTACCATCGAAGAACGTGAAGCGATCAATAGTGGTCGCTGGTTTTCTTCCCTATCTCCATCGCTACGGCACGACATCCTCCGATGCGCCTTCGTCAAACGCTACAAGGACGGCGACCTGATCGCTGCCCGCGGCGATCCTCCCGAACACTGGATCGCCTGTGCCAAGGGCGCGGTGCGCGTGAGTTCGACGGCCGTCTCCGGCAAGCAGGTGACGCTGACCTACGTGGAGCCGGGCATCTGGTTCGGCGACGTGGCGATGTTCGACGGGGACCGGCGCACGCACGATTCCTACTCGCACGGCGACACCACGATCCTGTGCGTGGCGCGCGCCGACTTCCAGAAGATCCTGGCCTCGCACGTGGAGTTGTACGAGGCGCTGATGCGGCTGCAGGCACGCCGCATCCGCACGCTGTTCGGGCTGGTGGAAGACCTCAACACCCTGCCCCTGCGGGCACGGCTGGCCAAGCAGCTCATTCACCTCGTGCGCAGCTACGGCGTGCCGAACCTGGAAGACGGCAACCAGATGCGCATCGGCCTGCAGCTGGCGCAGGAAGAGCTGGCGCAGCTGCTGGGCGCATCGCGCCAGCGGGTCAACCAGGAACTCAAGACCATGGAGCGCGAGGGCAGCATCCGCATCGAACAGGGCGGCCTGGTCGTGCTGGACCGCGCAGCCTTGAGGCGCATTTCCGAAGCCGAGAACTGAAAAGCCAGACGCAGACATGAGCCAGGACTTCTCCAACTTCATCGGCACCCGTGCCGTCTCGCAACAGCACGCTTTCGACGTCGACGCGCTCGCGGCCTGGCTCGAGAAGAACCTCGAGGGGTTCAAGGGTCCGCTCGCGGTCGAGATGTTCAAGGGCGGCCAGTCGAACCCGACCTACAAGCTCGTCACGCCGTCGCAAAGCTATGTGATGCGCGCCAAGCCGGGTCCGGTCGCCAAGCTGCTGCCCTCGGCCCACGCGGTGGAGCGCGAGTTCAAGGTGATGAGCGGCCTGGCCGGCACCGATGTACCCGTGCCACGCATGTACTGCCTGTGCGAAGACGAGGCCATCATCGGCCGCGCCTTCTACGTCATGGAGTTCATGCAGGGCCGCGTGCTGTGGGACCAGTCGCTGCCCGGCTTCAGCAATGCCGAACGCGCGGCCCACTACGACGAGATGAACCGCGTCATCGCGGCGCTGCACACGGTCGACTTCACCGCCCGCGGCCTGGCCGACTACGGCAAGCCCGGCAACTACTTCGAGCGCCAGATCGGCCGCTGGAGCAAGCAGTACAAGGCCTCGGCCGACAGCGCAGGCGAACTCTCCCAGCCCATCGAGGCCATGGAGCGCCTGATCGACTGGCTGCCCGCCCACATGCCGGCGAGCGCGCGCGACGAGAGCAAGGTGTCGATCGTCCATGGCGACTATCGCCTCGACAACGTGATGTTCCACGCCACCGAGCCGCGGATCATCGCGGTGCTCGACTGGGAACTCTCCACGCTGGGCCACCCGCTGGCGGACTTCAGCTACCACTGCATGTCCTGGCACATGCCGCCCGCCACGGGCCGCGGCATCGGCGGTGTGGACGTCGCCGCGCTGGGGATTCCCACCGAGAGCGAATACATCCGCCGTTATTGCGAACGCACCCGCATCAGCACACCCGAGGCGCTGGCGCCCGACTGGAATTTCTACCAGGCCTACAACCTGTTCCGCATGGCCGCGATCCTGCAAGGCATTGCCAAGCGGGTCGAGGCCGGCACCGCGTCGAGCGAGCAAGCCGTGGCTTCGGCCCGCGGCGCCCGCCCCATGGCCGAAATGGCCTGGCAGTTTGCCCAAAAGGCATAAGCCGCCCCACACCCACCAGGAGACGAAGATGGATTTCGAATACTCGGCCAAGACCAAAGACCTGCAGAAACGCGTCCAGGCATTCATGGACGACCACATCTATCCGGCCGAAGCCGAGTACCACGCCGAACTGGCCGCCAACACGGTCGCCGGCAAGCGCTGGTCGGCTCTCAAGACCGTCGAGAAGCTCAAGGAAAAGGCAAAGGCCCAGGGCCTGTGGAACCTGTTCCTGCCGGTCGACAGCGCCGCCGCCTCGGGCTATGAGGGCGCGGGGCTGACCAACCAGGAATACGCCCCGCTGGCCGAGATCATGGGCGCGGTGCCATGGGCGAGCGAAGCCTTCAACTGCTCGGCGCCCGACACCGGCAACATGGAGACCATCGCGCGCTACGGCTCGGAAGAAATCAAGGCCCGCTGGCTCAAGCCGCTGCTCGAAGGTCAGATTCGCTCGGCCTTCGCGATGACCGAGCCCGAAGTGGCATCGAGCGATGCCACCAACATCGCCACGCGCATCGAACGCCAGGGCGACGAATACGTGATCAACGGTCACAAATGGTGGATTTCGGGTGCGGCCGACCCGCGCTGCGCCGTCTTCATCACCATGGGCAAGAGCGACCCCGATGCGCCGCGCCACTCGCAGCAGAGCATGGTCATCGTGCCGGCCGATGCCAAGGGCATCCGCATCGTGCGCCCGCTGAACGTGATGGGCTACGACGATGCGCCGCACGGCCACGTCGAGATGTACTTCGAGAACGTGCGCGTGCCCGTCAACAACATTCTGCTCGGCGAAGGCCGTGGCTTCGAAATCGCCCAGGGCCGCCTCGGCCCTGGACGCATCCACCACTGCATGCGCCTGATCGGCCTGGCCGAGCGCGCGCTCGAACTGATGTGCAAGCGCGCCTCGTCGCGCGTGGCCTTCGGCAAGACCGTAGCCTCGCAGACCGTGACGCAGGAACGCATCGCCGAAGCCCGTTGCAAGATCGACATGGCTCGCTTGCTCACGCTGAAGGCCGCCTGGCTGATGGACGTGGCCGGCAACAAGGTCGCCAAGAACGAGATCGCCATGATCAAGGTGGTCGCGCCGTCGATGGCCTGCCAGGTGATCGACTGGGCCATGCAGGTCCACGGCGGCGGCGGCATGTGCGACGACTTCCCGCTTGCGGCCGCCTATGCCGGTGCGCGCACGCTGCGCTTTGCGGACGGCCCGGACGAAGTGCACCGCAATGCAATCGCCAAGTGGGAGCTGGGCAAGTACGCCCCGACCAAGGCGGGCGATGCCGAAATGCCGGTAACACGTTTCTGATCTGACTTGCCCCCTCTTCCCCGGGGGGAGAGGGTTGGGATAAGGGCCGACGGCGACAGGTACGCCTCGGCCCTTTTTCTTTTCAGAGCTTCTTCTGCAGGAAGACGGCCCTGCCGAACGCCGGATCGAGCTGATAGCTCACGAACCCGTCGCGTTCATAGGCGCGCAGCGCGGGCGCGTTGCCCGACAGCACTTCGAGCGTGAGCTTGCAGGCGCCGCGCCTGCGCGCTTCCTGCTCCACCTGAGCGAACATCTTCTGCGCCACGCGCTGCCCGCGATGGCCGGCCAGCACGACCACATCGTGCACGTTCACCAGCGGCTTGCAGGCAAAGGTCGAGAAGCCTTCGATGCAGTTGATGAGGCCCACGGCCCGCTCACCGTCGTAGGCCAGCACGCTGAAGGCCTGCGGGCGCGCTGCCAGCGCCGCAGGCAAGGCTTCGCGCACGGCCGCGTCGAGCGGCGTGCCGCCACCAGCCGGATCGCGGGCATAGCTGTCCAGCAGGGACACGACAGCCTCGGCGTGCGCGGGATTGCGATAGTCGGCGATCAGGGTCGCGATCGCGGCGTGGCCAGGCGTCGACATGCGATGCGCGCCGGTCAGCCCAGCGTGGCCGCCAGGCGCTGGGCGTACGAGTCGGCTTGTGCCGCATCGCGCGCCTCGACCATCACCCGCACCAGCGGCTCGGTGCCGCTCGCACGGATCAGCACGCGGCCGCTATCGCCAAGTTCCGCCTCGATGCGCTGGGTTTCGCTCGCGAGCGCCTTGTTGGACTTCCAGTCCTGGTCCGGAGACAGGCGCACGTTGATCAGCGTCTGCGGGAACAGCGTGACGCCTTCGAGCAGCTGCGCCACTGTCTTGCCGCTGCGCACGCAGGCCTGCAGCACCTGCAGTGCGCTCACGATGCCATCGCCCGTGGTGTGGCGATCGAGCGCCAGCAGATGGCCGGAACCTTCGCCGCCCAGCAGCCAGCCGCGCTTGTCCAGCTCTTCGAGCACGTAGCGGTCGCCGACCTTGGCACGCACGAACTCGATGCCCTGCCCGCGCAGCGCCACTTCGACGGCCTTGTTGGTCATGAGCGTGCCGACCACGCCCGCCGGCTTCTCGCCGCGCGCGATGCGCTCGGCCACCATGAGGTAGAGCAGCTCGTCGCCATTGAACAGGCGCCCGCTGGCATCCACCAGCTGCAGGCGGTCGGCGTCGCCGTCGAGGGCGATGCCATAGTCGGCCTGCTGCGTCGTCACCGCGGTCACCAAGGCCTGTGGATGCGTGGCGCCGAAGCCCTTGTTGATGTTGAGCCCGTCGGGCGAAACGCCGATGCTGCTGACCTCCGCACCCAGTTCGTGGAACACGTTGGGCGCGACCTGATACGCCGCGCCGTGCGCCGCGTCGACGACCAGCTTCATGTCGCGCAGGGTCAGGTCGTTGGCGAAGGTGCTCTTGCAGAACTCGATGTAGCGCCCCGGCGCGTCGTTGAGGCGGCGAGCCTTGCCCAGGTCGGCGGAGGCTGCCCATACCGGCGCTTCCTCCAATGCCGCCTCGACAGCCAGTTCCCAGGCGTCGTCGAGCTTGGTGCCCTGCGCGCTGAAGAACTTGATGCCGTTATCGGGGTAGGCGTTGTGGCTCGCGCTGATCACCACGCCCAGGCTCGCGCGCTGGGCGCGCGTGAGGTACGCCACGCCGGGCGTCGGCAACGGGCCGAGCAGCACCACATCGACGCCCGCCGAATTGAAACCCGACTCGAGCGCCGACTCAAGCATGTAGCCCGAGATGCGCGTGTCCTTGCCGATCAGCACCGTGGGACGCGCCTGGGTTCTCTTGAGCACGCGGCCCACGGCATGTGCGAGGCGCAGCACGAAATCGGGCGTGATGGGCGCCTGGCCGACAGTGCCGCGGATGCCGTCGGTGCCGAAATATTTGCGGGTCATGTGGTTTCCTCTTTTCTTTGTTGTGGTTCTTGTGCCGCCTTCATTGCTCGCCACACGGCGAGGGCGGCCACTGTGTCGCGCACGTCATGCACGCGCACCACGGCCGCGCCGCGGTCCACGGCCAGCACCGCCGCGGCGACGCTGGGTACCATGCGCTCGCCCGCCGCCTCGATGCCCGTGACGGCGCCGATGGACGACTTGCGCGACCAGCCCAGCAGCAGCGGGTAACCGCCGGCGAGCAACTCGCGCTGGCGCGCCAGCAAGGCGAAATTCTGCATCACGGTCTTGCCGAACCCAACGCCGGGGTCGAGCATGATGCGCGAAGAATCGACTCCCGCCGCACGAAGAAGTTGCGCCTGCTCCCCGAGGAAAGACAGCACTGCCGGGATCACGTCGCCCGCCATGGGCACGGCCTGCATGGTCTGCGGGTCCCGATGCATGTGCATCAGGCAGATGCCGCACGAAGGGTGCGCCGAGACGGCTTCGCGCGCGCCCGGCTGGCGCAGCGCCCAGATGTCGTTGACGATGTCAGCGCCCAGATCGAGCACGGCACGCATGACCTCGGGCTTGTAGGTGTCGATGGAGATCGGCGCGTTCAGCTTCACTGCCTCGCGCACCACGGGCAGCACGCGTGCCAGCTCGGCCTCGAGCGGCACCGCAGGGCTCCCTGGGCGGGTCGATTCACCGCCGATGTCGAGGATGTCGGCGCCCTCCTTCAGCAGCTGCTCGCAGTGCTTCAGCGCGCTGCCGGTGGAAGCGTGGGCACCGCCATCGGAGAAGGAGTCGGGCGTGACGTTGACGATGCCCATCACGCGCGGCTGCGCGAGGTCGATGCGAAAGCGTGAGGTCTGCCAGACCTCTCCATGGAAAACGGGGCCAGAGGCCCCGTTGTTGCTTGCTGCCAAGTCCACTTCAAGCCGCAGTGGGCGCCGGGTCGGGATTGACCGCCGGCGTGCCGCCGCTGCCGCCACTGCCCGAAGGCGGGATGCGCGGCGTCCAATCCTTGGGCGGGCGCGGCGCACGGCCGGCCATGATGTCGTCGAGCTGTTCGCTGTCGATGGTTTCCCATTCGAGCAGCGCCTTGGCCATGGCGTGCATCTTGTCGCTGTTCTCTTCGATCAGGCGACGCGCCAGTGCGTACTGCTCGTCGATGATGCGGCGCACCTCGCTGTCGACCTTTTCCATGGTCTGTTCGCTCATGTTCGTGGTCTTCGTGACCGAGCGGCCCAGAAACACTTCGCCTTCGTTCTCGGCGTAGACCATCGGGCCCAGCGCATCGGTCATGCCGTAGCGCGTGACCATGTCGCGGGCAATGGAGGTCGCGCGCTCGAAGTCGTTGCTGGCGCCCGTGGTCATCTGGTGCATGAACACTTCCTCGGCGATGCGGCCGCCGAACAGCATGCTGATCTGGTTGAGCATGTATTCGCGATCGTAGCTGTAGCGGTCCTGCGAAGGCAGGCTCATGGTCACGCCGAGGGCACGGCCGCGCGGAATGATCGTGACCTTGTGGACCGGGTCGCACTTGGGCAGCAGCTTGCCGATGAGGGCGTGGCCGGACTCGTGGTAGGCCGTGTTGCGGCGCTCTTCCTCGGGCATGACCATGCTCTTGCGCTCGGGGCCCATGAAGATCTTGTCCTTGGCCTTCTCGAAGTCCTGCATCTCGACCACGCGCGCATTGCGGCGTGCGGCCATCAGGGCGGCTTCGTTGCAGAGGTTGGCCAGGTCGGCACCCGACATGCCGGGCGTGCCGCGGGCGATCACGCTCGGGTTCACGTCCTGGCCCAGCGGGACCTTGCGCATGTGCACGCCGAGGATCTGCTCGCGGCCGCGGATGTCGGGCAGCGTGACGTAGACCTGGCGGTCGAAGCGGCCGGGACGCAGCAAAGCGGCGTCCAGGATGTCGGGGCGGTTGGTGGCAGCCACCACGATCACGCCGAGGTTGGTTTCGAAACCGTCCATCTCGACCAGCATCTGGTTGAGGGTTTGCTCCCGCTCGTCGTTGCCGCCGCCGAGACCGGCGCCGCGCTGACGGCCCACCGCATCGATTTCGTCGATGAAGATGATGCAGGGCGCGTTCTTCTTGGCGTTCTCGAACATGTCGCGGACACGGGCGGCGCCGACGCCGACGAACATTTCAACGAAGTCGGAACCCGAGATCGAGAAGAAAGGCACCTTGGCTTCACCGGCGATCGACTTGGCCAGCAGCGTCTTGCCGGTGCCTGGGGGACCGACCAGCAGCAGACCACGCGGAATGCGGCCGCCGAGCTTCTGGAAGCGCTGCGGGTCTTTCAGGAAGTCGACCACTTCACGGACCTCTTCCTTGGCCTCGTCGCAGCCCGCGACGTCGGCAAAAGTGACCGTGTTGTTGTTCTCGTCCATCATGCGGGCCTTGCTCTTGCCGAAGCTGAACGCCCCGCCCTTGCCGCCGCCCTGCATCTGTCGCATGAAGTAGATCCAGACGCCGATCAGCAGCAGCATCGGCCCCCAGCTGACCAGCAGCGTCATGAGGAGCGAGCCCTCTTCGCGCGGCTTGACGTCGAACTTGACGTTGTGGTCGATCAGATCGCCCACGAGCCCGCGGTCGAGCACCGTGGCGGTCGTGCGGATCTTGCGATCGTCGTTGGTGACGGCGACGATTTCACCGCCGGCGGCGCCTTCAGGAATGATGGCGCTCTTGACCTGGTTGTTCCGGACCTGGTCCAGGAACTCGGAATAGCTGACTGTCCCCGAACCGACGCCGCCGCGGGTGTCGAACTGCTTGAACACAGTGAACAACACCATGGCAATGACGAGCCATACGGCAACTTTGGAAAACCACTGATTGTTCAAACGAAGCTCCAGGCTAAAGCGCGTGACAGACAGATGAAAAACGCGCTGTGGGTACGCAATTGCGACCCATTTTAGGCTTTTCAAGCTGCGAAAAGCGGGCATTTCCCTAATGCGGCGATAGGCTGGCATGGGTTTGTGCCCCGGACGCGCCCCTGCGCAGCAAGGTATCAAGGCGTATCCGAGGCCTTGAGGCCCACGCCGACCAGGAAGGTTTCAGCCGATTTGTCCCGCGATGCCTTGGGCTTGAACGGCTTGACGATGCGGAAATTCGCCTTGAAAAGCTTCACCAGGTCGTCGTAGCCGCTGCCGTGGAACAGCTTGGCCACCAGCGCTCCTTCAGGCTTCAGATGGTGCTGGGCGAAGTCGATCGCAAGCTCGATCAGGTGAGCCACGCGGGCGGCGTCGGCCGAATGGATGCCTGACAGGTTGGGCGCCATGTCCGACACCACCAGGTCGGCCTTTCGGCCCGCCAGCACGCCCAGCAACTGTTGCAGCAGCGCGTCTTCGCGGAAATCCCCCTGCAGGAAGGTCACGCCCTCGATGGGCTCCATCGGCAGGATGTCGAGCGAAACGATGGTGCCGTTGAGCTCGCCGGCCGCCGCCCCGCCGGGCGACATGCGCCGGCGCAGGTACTGGCTCCAGGCGCCCGGGGTAGAACCGAGGTCCACCACCAGCTGCCCCGGCTTGACGAGCCCGAGCGACTCGTCGATCTCCTTGAGCTTGTAGGCGGCGCGTGCGCGATAACCCTCCTTGGTGGCGAGTTTCACGTAGGGGTCGTTGATATGGTCGTGCAGCCACGCCTTGTTGACTTTTTTGCTTTTGGCTTTGGTGCTCATGAAGGTCTTCGTGTACGCGTCGATAATACGGGGATGCCCGCCATTCAACTTACCCCTGCCGAGCGCAAGGTGCACCGCGCCGAAGCTCACCACCTGGATCCGATCGTCATGGTCGGTGGAGACGGGCTCACCCCTGCCGTAAAAAAAGAGGCCGATGCGGCGCTCAAGGCCCATGGCCTGATCAAGGTCCGGGTCTTTTCCGACGACCGCCTCGCCCGCGACGCCATGCTGCGAGAGCTGTCCGACGAACTCGGCGCGGCCCCGATCCAGCACATCGGCAAGCTGCTGGTGCTGTGGCGCCCGAAGCCCGAAAAGGAACGCGTGGTCGATGAAGACCGCATGCCCGGCCCGCGCGACGTCAAGATCGTCAAGTACAGCAAGCGCGGCGGCCAGCGCCCCGAAATCAAGACCCTGCGCGTGCTCGGCAATCAGCGCCTCACCCCCGGCGGCACCATCAAGCGCGCCAAGGCAAAGCGGCCGCTGTCGGCCAAGAAGCGCAACCAGGCGGACTGAGCTTGGTGGCAGCGCAAGGCGCCCAGCGCCACATCCTCTGCATGAAATGGGGCACGAAATACGGCCCCGAATACGTCAACCGGCTCTACGCGATGGTGCGCCGCAACCTCCGCGGCGACTTCAAGTTCGTGTGCCTGACCGACGACGGCAACGGCATCCACCCCGAGGTGACGTGCCTGCCGATCCCGCCCCTCAATCTGCACCTGGCCCCGGGCCAGCGCGATGGCGCCTGGAAGAAGCTCACGACCTTCGAGCAGGACCTGCACGGCCTGCGCGGCACCGCTCTCTTCCTCGACCTCGACGTGGTGGTCGTCGGCAGCCTGGACGCCTTCTTCGAACAGCCTGGCGAATTCCTGATCATTCACGACTACGCCCGCCCCTGGCGACGCGAGCGAGTCACCGGCAATTCGTCGGTCTACCGTTTCGAGTTGGGCGCCCATGCCGACGTGCTGGCGTATTTCCGCGCCAACATGGACAAGGTCCAGGCCGAGTACCGCAACGAGCAGGCCTACCTCTCCGACGTGCTCCACAAGCAGGGCAAGCTGGCCTACTGGCCTGACGCCTGGTGCCCGAGCTTCAAGTACCACGGCATCCCGACCTGGCCAACCAACTACTGGGAAGAGCCCTTCGTGCCCGAGGGCGCGCGCATCATGGTGTTCCATGGCGAGTGCAACCCGCCGGATGCGCTGGCAGGCCGCCGCAACCGGGCCTTCCGGTACATCCGGCCTGCGGGCTGGGTCGCCAAGTATTGGAAAGAGTGAGAGGCACGAGGCGGCAATTGCCGCCTCTGCACTTCAGCCCGGCTTGCGGGCGCCCATGCGCCATAGCAGCACGCCGGTACACAGCCACTGCACGAAGTACATGCCGGTGCCCACGGCGTGCCACAACTTGAGGTTCTCGCGCGCCAGGATGCGCGGCGCCACGGCGTACTGCTGAAGCAGCGCCAGCAACAGCGCCCCCAGGATGAAGAAGATCGCCGTCATCGCCGGCCCGTCCATGCGCTCGTCGGCCTTGGACCTGAAATGGATCAGCAGGATCAGTCCGCAGGCAATTGCGACCCAGCTCTGCGCCTCGAACAACTGGCCGGCGAAGTTGCCCGCCACCGATGGATTGCCCAGCTTCGCGAACAGCATCGGCACCACCAGGAAGCCGATCGTGGTGAGGCTGCCCCACCAGAAGGCGGCCAGCATCAGCGCAATGCGGTCTTTCACGGGTCGAAGAATCAGAGGTAGCGAACGGCCACGATCTCGTAGCGCTTGAGTCCGCCGGGCGCCTGCACTTCGGCGGTGTCGCCTTCTTCCTTGCCGATCAGCGCACGCGCGATCGGGCTGGAAATGTTGATCAAGCCGAGCTTCAGGTCGGCTTCGTCTTCACCAACGATCTGGTACTTCACCGCGTCGCCGGTCTCTTCCTCTTCGAGCTCCACGGTGGAGCCGAACACCACCTTGCCACCGGCATCGAGCTCGCTGGGATCGATGATCTGCGCGGCCGACAGCTTGCCTTCGACCTCCTGGATGCGGCCTTCGATGAAGCCCTGGCGGTCCTTGGCGACTTCGTATTCGGCGTTCTCGCTCAGGTCGCCCTGGGCACGCGCTTCGGAGATGGCGTTGATGACCCAGGGACGGTCCACCGTCTTGAGCTGGTGAAGTTCGGCGCGCAGCTTTTCGGCACCGCGCTTGGTAATTGGAATGGTGGCCATGTTTGGTTCTCCATAAAGCGAAACCGCCGAACGATGCCGTTCGGCGGTCGATTGGGGGGACAGGTCAGACGAGATTGCGTCCGGTCAGCCGGCTCAGGATGGCGAGCGGGCTCGAGTCGGGATTGTATTGCTTCGAAGCGGCCAGATGAAGGGTCTGCTCGAGCATGTACTGGCCCGCCATCACGGCGTGCGAGGTCTGGTCGGAGAAGCACACCCACACCGAGCCCGGCGGGAACTCGGCCTTTTCCTGCGGCGAGTTTTCCTGGTACGCCATGTCCGATTTCATGCCGTCGTGCAGCTGCAGCATCAGGTGGTCGTACTCGCTGCGGAACGACTTGGTCACGTGCAGCGCCTGCAGCAGCCTGGCTTGCCAGTGCACATACGGCTTGGCGCGCGGCAGGAAGCGCTTCGCGATGTTCTCGAAAGGCTCGCCCACCCGCCACACGCGCGGTGCGCCTTCAGGATTGACATTGGTGAACACACGCAGGATGCGCTCGCCGTAGTTGGGACGCGACGGGAACGCATCGACGTGCAAACGCCGATCGTCCGCGCGCCACGACTGCACGCGCGTCTCGACCTGCGCCGGCCGGTAGCTCGTGGGCGCCAGCCGCAAGGCTGGCGTGTAATGCGGCAGCAGCCCATGAATGAGCTGCGTGGCCTGCGCCCGGAAGCGCCCCACCATCGCCGCGGCCTTGCGCTGCACCGCCTCGTCGCCGACAGCGCCCTTGAGCTTGCCATCGGCACCGAGGCTGATGTTGCGCACATCTGGCGACAGCAGGCTCGGCGTGAGCAGGCTGCGCTCTTCGGGCAGCAGCTCGAAGCCCAGGCGCGGGAAATACAGCACCTTGCCCGCTTCCAGCTCCGCGATCCACGCCTCGTTCGGCGTGGCCGCGTTCCAGTCGCTCAGGCCCAGTTCGACGAGCTGCGTTTCCATGACGGCGCTCAGGCGGCAGCCAGCTGCGCGTGCATCTCCTGCACCGAGATCACGCCCAGCTCGTCCATGAAGCCCATGCCTTCCACCGCGGCTTCGGCGCCGAAGATCGTGGTGAACGTGGTCACGCGCGCCAGCAGCGCCGAAGTGCGGATTTGCCGCGAATCGGTGATCGCATTGCGGCGCTCTTCCACCGTGTTGATGACCAGCGCAATCTCGTTGTTCTTGATCATGTCCACGATGTGCGGGCGGCCTTCGGTCACCTTGTTCACCGTCGCACATTCGATGCCGGCGGCGCCGATGGCGGCAGCCGTGCCCTTGGTGGCGATGATCTCGAAGCCCAGCTTGACGAGTCCGCGCGCCACTTCCACGGCACGAGCCTTGTCGTTGTTCTTCACCGAGATGAAGACCTTGCCCGACTTCGGCAGGTGTGTGCCCGCGCCGAGCTGAGACTTCACGAAGGCTTCGCCGAAGGTCTTGCCCACGCCCATCACTTCGCCGGTCGACTTCATCTCTGGGCCGAGGATGGTGTCCACGCCCGGGAACTTGACGAAGGGGAACACGGCTTCCTTCACGCTGAAGTACGGCGGCGTGACTTCCTTCGTCACACCCTGCGACTTGAGCGACTGGCCAGCCATGCAGCGTGCCGCCACCTTGGCGAGCTGGATGCCGGTGGCCTTGCTCACGTAGGGCACGGTGCGAGAAGCGCGCGGGTTCACTTCCAGTACGTAGATGACGTCTTTGCCATCCTTCTGCTGGATCGCAAACTGCACGTTCATCAGGCCGACCACGTTCAGAGCCTTGGCCATCGCGGCGCTCTGGCGCTTCAGTTCAGCGATGGTTTCTGCACTCAGGCTATAGGGCGGCAGCGAACAGGCAGAGTCGCCCGAATGCACACCGGCCTGTTCGATGTGCTCCATCACGCCACCGATCAGCGTGGCGCCTTCGGCGTCGCGGATGCAGTCGACATCGCACTCGACAGCGTCGTTCAGGAAGCGGTCGAGCAGCACCGGCGAGTCGTTGCTGACCTTGACCGCTTCGCGCATGTAGCGCTCGAGGTCGCGCTGCTCGTGCACGATTTCCATCGCGCGGCCGCCGAGCACGTAGCTCGGACGCACCACCAGCGGATAGCCGAGGGCCGCGGCCTTCTCGAGCGCCTCGGGTTCGGTGCGCGCGGTGGCGTTCGGCGGCTGGCGCAGGCCCAGCTCGTGCAGCAGCTTCTGGAAGCGCTCGCGGTCTTCGGCCGCGTCGATCATGTCGGGCGAGGTGCCGATGATCGGCACGCCATTGGCTTCGAGGTCGAGCGCGAGCTTCAGCGGCGTCTGGCCGCCGTACTGCACGATCACGCCGAGCGGCTTTTCGCGGTCGACGATCTCGAGCACGTCTTCGAGCGTCAGCGGCTCGAAGTACAGGCGGTCGGACGTGTCGTAGTCGGTCGACACGGTCTCCGGGTTGCAGTTGACCATGATGGTCTCGTAGCCGTCCTCGCGCATGGCGAGCGCAGCGTGCACGCAGCAGTAATCGAACTCGATGCCCTGGCCGATGCGGTTGGGACCGCCGCCGAGCACCATGATTTTCTTCTTGTCGGTCGGATCGGCTTCGCACTCGTCCTCGTAGGTCGAGTACATGTAGGCGGTGTTGGTCGCGAACTCGGCGGCGCAGGTGTCCACGCGCTTGTAGACCGGGCGCACGCCCAGGGCGCGGCGCTTCTCGCGGATGGCCGTGTCGGTGGTCTTCAACTGCTTGGCGAGGCGGCGGTCGGAGAAGCCCTTCTTCTTCAGCGCGAGCAGCGTGTCCTTGTCGATGTCGTCGAGCGACTTGGTTTCCAGTTCGAGTTCGATCTTCACGATCTCCTCGATCTGCACCAGGAACCACGGGTCGATCTTGGTCAGCGCGAACACTTCGTCCACGCTCAGGCCCATGGCGAAGGCATCGCCCACGTACCAGATGCGCTCGGGACCGGGCTCGCCCAGTTCCTTTTCGAGCACTTCGCGGTCCTGCGTCTTCTCGTTCAGGCCGTCGACGCCCACTTCGAGGCCGCGCAGCGCCTTCTGGAACGACTCCTGGAAGGTGCGGCCCATGGCCATCACCTCGCCCACCGACTTCATCTGCGTCGTCAGGCGCGAGTCGGCCTGCGGGAATTTCTCGAAGGCGAAACGCGGGATCTTGGTGACCACGTAGTCGATCGACGGTTCGAACGACGCGGGCGTGGCGCCGCCGGTAATTTCGTTGCGCAGCTCGTCGAGCGTGTAGCCCACGGCCAGCTTGGCCGCGACCTTGGCGATCGGGAAGCCCGTGGCCTTGGAGGCCAGCGCCGAGGAGCGCGAGACGCGCGGGTTCATCTCGATGACGACCATGCGGCCGTCCTTCGGGTTGATGGAGAACTGCACGTTCGAACCGCCGGTGTCGACGCCGATCTCGCGCAGCACGGCCAGCGAGGCGTTGCGCAGGATCTGGTATTCCTTGTCGGACAGCGTCTGCGCCGGTGCCACGGTGATCGAGTCGCCGGTGTGCACGCCCATCGGGTCGAGGTTTTCGATCGAGCAGACGATGATGCAGTTGTCGGCCTTGTCGCGCACGACTTCCATCTCGTACTCTTTCCAGCCGAGCAGCGATTCTTCGATCAGCAGCTCGTTGGTCGGCGAGGCTTCGATGCCGCGCTTGCAGATGGTCTCGAATTCGTCGGGGTTGTAGGCGATGCCGCCGCCCGTGCCGCCGAGCGTGAAGCTGGGGCGGATCACGGTCGGGAAGCCGAGCGTCTTCTGCACGGCCCAGGCTTCGTCCATCGTGTGGGCGATGCCCGAGCGCGCCGAACCGAGACCGATCTTGGTCATCGCGTCCTTGAACTTCAGACGGTCCTCGGCCTTGTCGATGGCTTCGGGCGTGGCGCCGATGAGTTCGACTGGCTTGTTGGTGGCCGCGCCCGTGTACTTGTCGAGCACGCCGTTGCGCCAGAGGTCGAGCGCGCAGTTCAGCGCGGTCTGGCCGCCCATGGTCGGCAGGATCGCGTCGGGGCGTTCCTTGGCGATGATTTTCTCGACCGTCTGCCAGGTGATGGGCTCGATGTAGGTGACGTCGGCCGTGGCCGGGTCGGTCATGATCGTCGCGGGGTTGCTGTTGATCAGGATGACCTTGTAGCCCTCTTCGCGCAGCGCCTTGCAGGCTTGCACGCCGGAGTAGTCGAACTCGCAGGCCTGGCCGATGATGATCGGGCCGGCGCCGATGATGAGGATCGATTTGAGGTCTGTGCGCTTAGGCATTCTTGCTCTCCGTCTTGTGCTTTTCCATGAGTGCCGTGAAGCGATCGAACAGGTAGCCGATATCGTGCGGGCCGGGCGAGGCTTCAGGGTGGCCCTGGAAGCAGAACGCAGGCTTGTCGGTGCGCGCCAGGCCCTGCAGCGTGTTGTCGAACAGGCTGATGTGGGTGGGACGCAGGGTGGCCGGCAGCGACTTCTCGTCGACCGCGAAGCCGTGGTTCTGGCTGGTGATGCTCACGCGGCCGTTGTCCAGGTCCTTCACCGGATGGTTCGCGCCGTGGTGGCCGAACTTCATCTTGAAGGTCTTGGCGCCCGAGGCCAGCGCCATGATCTGGTGGCCCAGGCAGATGCCGAAGGTCGGGATGCCGGTCTCGATCAGTTCCTTGACGGCGCTGATGGCGTAGTCGCAAGGCTCCGGGTCACCGGGGCCGTTGGCCAGGAAGATGCCATCGGGCTTGAGCTTGAGCACGTCGGCCGCGGGCGTCTGTGCCGGCACCACGGTGATGCGCGCGCCGCGCTGCGCGATCATGCGCAGGATGTTCTTCTTGACGCCGTAGTCGAAGGCGACGACGTGGAACTTCGGCGTGATCTGCACGCCGTAGCCCGCGCCGAGCTTCCACTCGGTTTCAGTCCATTCGTAGGTCTGCGTGACCGACACCACCTTGGCGAGGTCGAGGCCCGACATGCTCGGCGCGGCCTTGGCTGCGGCGATGGCCTTGTCGATCAGCGCCTGCGTCACGGTCTCGCCCGCGGCCAGGCCCAGGATGCAGCCGTTCTGCGCGCCGTGGGTGCGCAGGTGTCGCGTGAGCTTGCGGGTGTCGATGTTCGCAATGGCCACCGTGTTGCCGGACACGAGGTACTCGGTCAGCGTGGCGGTCTTGCGGAAGTTGGAGGCGACGAGGGGCAGGTCCTTGATGATCAGGCCCGCGGCATGGATCTTGTCGGCTTCGATGTCTTCACCGTTGACGCCGTAGTTGCCAATGTGCGGATACGTGAGGGTCACGATCTGCTGGCAGTAGCTCGGGTCGGTGAGGATTTCCTGGTAACCGGTCATGGCGGTGTTGAACACCACTTCACCGGTCGTGGAGCCGGTGGCTCCGATCGAATTGCCTTGAAAGACCGTGCCGTCTGCGAGCGCCAGGATGGCGGGCGGGAAACTTCCCTTGAGAGACAAAAGCACTGGGTTCTCCGGATGGTTACGGTCGCCCGGAGCCCCAGGCGCGTTGCCTGCGGACTGCTGCTTCAGGGGATTTTGGCGTTAAAGGCGGCCGGGCGACGCTGATTTGCGAGTAAGCCCCCGATTGTAGCCCGGACTGGGTGTGTTATTTGGCCTGCAGGGCTGCTCCGCTAGCATGCAGGCAGATCGCGGCAGCTGCCGCGACGTTGAGCGACTCCTCGCCGCCTGGCTGGGCGATGCGGATATGGTGCGTGGCGCGCGCCTCGAGCGCGGGCGACACGCCCTGCCCTTCATGGCCCATCAGCCAGGCGCAGGGATGCGGCAGCTCAGCCTTGTGAAGCCACTCGCCGTGATGCGAGCTGGTCGCCACCAACGGCACTTTCAGGCCGTCGAGCACGTCGGCATCCACGCCTTCGATCAGCCGCAGGCCAAAATGCGCACCCATGCCTGCACGCAGCACCTTCGGCGCCCACAGGGCCGCCGTACCCTTGAGCGCGATCACCTGGGTGAAGCCGAAAGCGGCTGCGCTGCGAAGGATGGAGCCGGCGTTGCCGGCGTCCTGCAGACGGTCGAGCACCACGCTGGGCGCATCGGGGATCAGCTCCGGCCGCGCTGGCAGGTCGAGCACGAAGCCCATCGGCGCAGGCGACTCCAGGCCGCTGGCGCCGCGCAGTAGATCGTCGCTGACTACTACGGTTTTAATAGCACTACTTACCCATTCGGCAGGGGCTGTAGGCCAGAAAGACTCCGAAAACACCGCAATCGCCGGCTTCACGCCGCGCGCCAGCGCCGCCCGGCACAGATGGTCACCTTCGAGCCAGATGCGGCGCAGCTTGCGATAGGCGCCCGGGTCCTGGGCCAGTTTGCGCAGGTCCTTGAGGAGTGGGTTGTCGCGCGAACTGATGAGGCTCGCGCCGGGATCGATGGTCATGAGAGTCAGGGCGCAGCGCGCAGGTCGAGGTGCACGGTCTCGACCGTTGCCGCGAACACCGTGGGCGCGGCAGACTCAGTCTCGACGACCTGCGCGGTACCCGCTGCCGTCCGAGCCAGCGCGGCGGCAACCGGGCTGAACGACCTGCGGTGATGCACACAGGCGCCGTGGCGCTGCAGCGCTTCCAGGTGCTCCGGCGTGCCGTAGCCCTTGTGGCCGGCAAAGCCGTAGTTCGGAAATTCGACGTGCAATTGCTCGCAGAGACGGTCGCGATGGACCTTGGCCAGGATGGACGCAGCCGAAATCGCCTTGACCAGCGCATCGCCCTTGACCACGGCTTCGGCCAGCACGTCCAGCGTGGGCAGGCGGTTGCCGTCGACCAGCACCTTGGCCGGCTTCAGGCGCAAGCCCTCGACCGCGCGCCGCATCGCAAGCATCGTGGCCTGCAGGATGTTGTGCGTATCGATTTCCTCGACGCTCGCCTGGGCGATGGAGCAGCAAAGGGCCTTGGCCAGGATCTGGTCGTGCAGGCGCTCGCGCTGCAAAGGTGTGAGGGTCTTGGAATCGGCCAGTCCGCGGATCGGCCGGGTGTCGTCGAGGATCACCGCCGCGGCCACCACGGGGCCCGCTAGCGGCCCGCGACCGGCCTCGTCCACGCCTGCGAGCAGGCCCGGCGCGTCCCACACCAAACGGGCTTGCTCAGCTTTCAAGAACTTTCTGGATCGCATCGGCGCAAAGTGTCGGCGTATCGCGCTGCAATTGCACGTGCAGCTCGGAAAATCTTTGTTGCAGGGCCCGCGTCTTTTCGGGCTCGTCGAGCCAGGCGAGCGTGGCCTGGGCCAGCGCCTCGGGCGTGGCGGCTTCCTGCAGCAGTTCGGGCACCACGAACTCGCGGCACAGGATGTTGGGCAAGCCGACCCACGGTTGCAACTGCTTGCGCTGCATCAGGCGCCACGAGAGCGCGTTCATGTTGTAGGCGATGACCATCGGCCGCTTGAACAGCGCCGCCTCGAGCGTGGCGGTGCCGCTGGCGATCAGCGTGGCGTCGCAGGCGGCCAGTGCGGCGTGCGACTGGCCGTCGAGCAGCTTCACCCGGCCCGTCATGCCGGTGGCCTGGAGCAAGGCCTCGACCTCGGAGCGCAGCCCCGGAAGGATGGGCGCCACGAACTGGAGCGCCGGCCGGGCCTTCTGCATCAGCGCGGCGGCGGCGAAGAATCGGTCCGCCAGGTAGCGTATCTCGGAGCGGCGGCTGCCCGGCAACAAGGCGACGACCTGAGCGTCGGACGCCAACCCGATCGCGGTGCGGGCCGCGGCGCGGTCGGGCGTCATCGGGATCACGTTGGCAATCGGATGCCCCACGTAGCTCGCGGCAACACCCTGCTTTTCGAGCAGTTCGGGCTCGAACGGGAAGATGCACAGCACATGGTCGGCCGCAGCCCGGACCTTCTCGATGCGCTTCGGCCGCCAGGCCCAGATCGAAGGGCAGATGAAATGCACGGTCTTGATGCCCTGGCTGCGCAGCCCGGCTTCGAGATCGAGATTGAAATCGGGCGCATCGACGCCGATGAACAGCTCGGGCCGTTCGCTCAGCAAACGGGTCTTCAGCCGGCGGCGGATGCCGGCGATCTCGGCATAGTGCCGCAGCACCTCGACGTAGCCGCGCACCGCGAGCTTTTCTTGCGGCCACCAGCTCTGGAAGCCGTGGGCCAGCATGCGGGGGCCGCCGATGCCGACGGTCTGGAGATCCGGCCAACGGGCCTGGAGGCCATCGAGCAGCAAACCCGCGAGCAGATCGCCGGAGGCTTCGCCCGCGACCAGCGCGAAGCGTCGCTGTCCGTCCTTCTGCATCGCGGTCACGTCAGCGCGCGATGCCGCGCGTCGAGTTGGCGAGGAAGGACTCCATCAGCGCGACGTCACCTGCGGCTTCCGGCATTTCCGTCGCGAGCGCGGCAATGGCCATGCGCGCTTCTTCGAGCGTCTTGCCCTGGCGGTATAGCAGGCGATGCATCTGCTTCACCGCTGCAAGCCGCTGGGCAGAGAAGTCGCGCCGCCGCAGGCCGACGATGTTGAAGCCGCGCACTGCCAGTGGATTGCCGTCGACCAGCATGAAAGGCGGCACGTCCTGCGACACCGCGCTTGCGAAGCCGAGCATGGCATGCGCTCCCACCGAGACGAACTGGTGAATGCCGGTGAGCCCGCCGACCGTCACCCAGTCTGCGAGGTGAACGTGCCCGGCCAGCGTGGTGTTGTTGGCCAGCGTGGTGTGGTTGTCGACCTGGCAGTCATGCGCGATGTGCGTGTACGCCATGATCCAGTTGTCGTCGCCCACGCGCGTCACGCCGCCCGCCCCCGGCACGCCGAGATTGAACGTGCAGAACTCGCGAATGACGTTGCGGTCGCCGATAACGAGCTCGGTCGGTTCGCCCGCGTACTTCTTGTCCTGGGGAATGGCGCCGAGCGACGAGAACTGGAAGATCCTGTTGTCGCGCCCGATGGTCGTGCGCCCCTCGATCACGCAATGCGCGCCGATGGTAGTGCCCGCGCCCACCCGCACGTGCGGACCGATCACGGTATAGGGACCGACCGACACCGAGGCGTGGAGTTCGGCCTGGGGGTCGACGAGTGCGGTCGAATGAACCTGGGTCATGCCTTGTGGAAACGACTGCGGCCGGATCAGTTGATCTGGCGCATGGCGCACATCAGCGTCGCCTCGCAGGCGAGTTCGCTGCCCACCAGGGCCCGGCCCTTGAACTTGGAAATGCCGGCCTTCATGCGCTCGATCTCGACTTCGAGCGTCAACTGGTCACCGGGCTCCACGGGCCGCTTGAAGCGTGCGCCGTCGATGGCGGCAAAGTAATAGACGGTGTTGTCGTCCGGCACGATGTCGAGCGAGTGGAACGACAGCAGGGCCGCGGCCTGGGCCATGGCTTCGAGCATCAGCACGCCCGGCATCACCGGACGGTGCGGGAAATGGCCGTTGAAGAACGGCTCGTTCATTGTCACGTTCTTCAGCGCCGTGATGCGCTTGCCCTTTTCCATGTCCAGTACGCGGTCCACCAGCAGGAACGGGTAGCGGTGGGGCAGCAGCTTGAGGATTTGATGGATATCGAGCGCTATCGCTGGCTTTGTCATGATTTTCTGTTCCTGCATCGTCGTCATTTTTTCGAGGGAGCCTTCTCCAGCGCCTTCAGTCGTTCGCGCAGGCTGTGCAACTGCTTGAGCGTTGCCGCATTCTTTTCCCAGCTCGCATTGTCATCGATGGGAAACATGCCGGTGTATTGGCCGGCCTTGTGGATCGAACGGGTAACCACGGTTGCGGCGGACACGTGGACGCCGTCGGCCACCGTCAGATGGCCCAGCACGATGGCGCCGCCGCCGAAGGTGCAGTTGGCACCGATGGTGGCGCTGCCAGCCACGCCGACACAGCCCGCCATGGCGGTATTCTTGCCGACGCGCACGTTGTGGCCGATCTGGATCAGGTTGTCGAGCTTCACGCCGTCGTCGATCACTGTGTCGTCGAGCGCGCCGCGGTCGATGCAGGTGTTGGCGCCGATCTCGACGTCGTTGCCGATGCGCACCGCACCCAACTGTTCGATCTTGATCCAGCGCCCCTCGTGCGGCGCCAGGCCGAAGCCGTCGGCGCCGATGACCACGCCCGGGTGCAGCAGGCAGCGCTCGCCGATGGTGCAGTCTTCGCTGACCGTCACCCGGGACTTCAGCACAGTGCCCGCACCGATGCGCGCGCCCCGCTCCACCACGCACAGCGCGCCGATGCGCGCAGTGGCATCGACTTGCGCCTCAGCATGGATCACTGCGCTGGGATGGATGCGATCGGCTTCCGGACGCGCGTGGTGCGCCTTCCAGAGCTGTGTCAGGCGGGCAAAGTAGAAGTACGGATCGGGCGTGAGGATGAAAGCGCCACGCGCCGCAGCCGCCTCGCGCATGGCCGGCGACACGATCACGCAAGCGGCCTTCGAAGCCGCCAATTCCTGCTGGTATTTGGGATGGCTCAGGAAACTGAGCGCATCGGGCTGCGCATTCTGCAGCGGCGCCAACCGCTCGATGGACAGCGCCGCATCGCCATGAAGTTCGCCCCCAAGGGCGTCAACGATGGCTCCGAGCTGCAGTGACACGCCGGCTCCCGGCGTTACTTGCCGGCCGCAGGCGCAGAAGAGCTGACCGACGCGTTCAGCGCCTTGATCACCTTGTCGGTGATGTCGTGCTTCGGATTGATGTAGATCGCCTCCTGCAGGATGGCGTCGTACTTCTCGGCCTCGGCCACCTGCTTCACCACGCGGTTGGCGCGCTCGTAGACCTGCTGGAGCTCTTCATTCTTGCGCGAGTTCAGGTCTTCCTGGAACTCGCGCCGCTTGCGCTGAAAGTCGCGGTCCTGGTCAACCAGCCCGCGCTGGCGCGCTGCCCGCTGGCTTTCCGACAGGGTGGGTGCCTCGCGCTCGAACTTCTCCGAGGCCGCTTTCAGGGCGTCGCCCTGCGAAGTCAGATCCTTCTCGCGCTTCAGGAATTCGGCTTCGAGTTTTGCCTGGGCAGTCTTGGCCGGCTGCGCCTCGCGCAGCACGCGGTCCGGGTTCACGAAACCGATGCGAAAGGTTTCCTGCGCCTGGGCGGGCACCGCAGCGAACGCGAGAGCGGGAATCAACAACACGCCTGCCGCGGCGCGAATCAAATGCTTCATTTAGAAAGACGTTCCGATCTGGAATTGGAGGCGCTGAATTCTATCCTTCGGGATGTAGCCGGGCGTCAGCGGGACCCCTACTTCCTTCTGGGACTTGATGGGGAAGGCGTAGGCGAGGCGCAGCGGGCCCAGCGGCGAGATCCAGCTGATGCCCAGGCCGACGGAAGCGCGCAGCTTCTTCTCGGCCTTCCATTGCTCGTCGGTCAGTCCGGCGGCACGCGAGCCGAACACATTGCCGACGTCGAAGAAGCCGTACAGGCGCAGCGTGCGGTCGTTGCCGGCCCCCGGGAACGGCGTGCTCAGCTCCGCGTTGAAGATGGCCTTCTTGGTGCCGCCCAAAGCAGCACCTTCGCTCTGGCCCAACAGCGGCACGTCGCGTGGACCCAGCGAGTTTTGCTCGAAGCCGCGAATGGAGCCGAGACCACCCGCGTAGAAGTTCTTGAAGATCGGATAGACCTTGCCGCCCAGCGCCTTGGCATAGCCGACTTCGCCGTTGATCGAGAAGGTGTACTGCTTGTTGATCGCGAAGAACTGCTGGTACTGGTAGTTCGTCTTGACGTATTTCATGTCGCCCGCCACCCCCAGTTCGAGGTTGGCACGCTGCAGCCGCCCGGTGGTCGGAATCAGCGCGCTGTCGCGGTTGTCCCGGCCCCAGCCTACGCTCAGCGGCACGCCCCAGACGCTGTCCTGCGAGCAGCCCGTAACGAGCCAGCCGGCCGGTGTCGGCGGCAGCAGCGGACCGTTGCTCACAGGGCTCGTGTTGAGATGGCACTGGAAGTAGTCGAGGTAGGAACGCGGCGTGGTCAAGCCCGCGAGTGCCGTCGTCTTGTTCGGATCGAACGCATACCGCTCCAGGCCGATGCCGAAGAAGACCGTATCGACCTCGCTGAACGGAACACCAAAGCGGATGGAAGCGCCCTGGTTGACCAGCTTGTAGTCGCCGTCGATGGTCGTCGAATACGGCCGTGTCGTCGTGTGATACACGCTGATCGTGCGCGAGATGCCGTCAGGCGTGAAGTACGGGTCGGTCGTCGTCAGCGACAACGTGCGGTTGTACTTGCTGGTGTTGACCTGCACGCCCAGGAAGTTGCCCGAGCCGAACACGTTTTCCTGCGAAATACCGAAGGTCAGTGCGACCTTCTCGGCGCTTGAGTAGCCGGCGCCGAGCTGCAGGCTGCCAGTGGGCTTTTCGGCCACGTTGACTGTCAGGTCCACCTGATCAGGCGAGCCGGGCACTTCCTGCGTATCGACATTCACCTCGGTGAAGAACCCCAGGCGGTCCACGCGGTCGCGCGAGAGCTTGATCTTGTCGCCGTCGTACCAGGAGGCCTCGTACTGGCGGAACTCGCGGCGAATGACTTCGTCGCGGGTCTTGTTGTTGCCGCCCACCGACACGCGCCGCACGTACACACGGCGCGAAGGTTCGGCCTGCAGCGTGAGCGCGACCCGGTTGTTGACACGGTCGATCTCGGGGCGCGCCTGCACGCGTGCGAACGCGTAGCCGAAGGTGCCGAAATAGTCGTTGAAGGCCTTGGTGGTCTCGGTGACCTGCTCGCCGTTGTAGGGCTCGCCCGGCTTGATGGTAATGAGCGACTTGAACTCCTCGTCGCGGCCGAGATAGTTGCCGTCGAGCTTGACGCTCGACACCACGAACTTCTCGCCTTCGGTGATGTTCACGGTCACCGTCAGGTCCTTGCGGTCCGGCGAGATGGCGACCTGGGTCGAGTCGATGCGGAACTCCAGATAGCCGCGCGTGATGTAGTACGAGCGCAGGGTTTCGAGGTCGGCATTGAGCTTGGCACGCGAGTACTGGTTCGACTTGGTGTACCAGCTCATGAAGCCGCCGCTGTCCTGGTCGAACAGGCTCAGCAGCGTCGATTCGCTGAAGGCCTTGTTGCCCACCACGTGCACTTCGCGGATGCGGGCCGAATCGCCTTCGGTCACGGTGAAGGTCAGGTTGACGCGGTTGCGCTCGATGGGCGTGACGGTGGTCACGACCTGCGCGTTGTAGAGGCTCTTGCTCACGTACTGGCGCTTGAGTTCCTGCTCGGCACGGTCAGCCAGCGCCTTGTCGTAGGGACGGCCATCAGCCAGACCGACTTCGCGCAGCGCCTTCTGCAGAGCCGCCTTGTCGAACTCCTTCGCACCAACGAAATCGACGTCTGCAATGGTCGGACGTTCTTCGACGATCACCACCAGCACGTTGCCGTTCACGTCGATGCGCACATCCTTGAACAACCCCAGATCGAACAGCGCGCGAATGGCGGCTGAGCCGCGCTCGTCGCTGTAGGTATCGCCCACGCGCAGCGGCAGCGATGCGAAGATCGTGCCGGCTTCGACGCGTTGCAGGCCTTCGACGCGAATGTCGCGCACCGTGAAAGGCTCGACGGCCCAAGCTGCCGTGGCGGCGAGCGCACTGGCGACCACCGCGGCAACGCTACGCAGGCGAAAGCGACTGAAGTTTTTGTTCATCTGTGAATTGAACCGGCACGGAAAGGGCCGGCTGAAAGTTAACCAAAGAGCCGCGTGACGTCGTTGAAGAGTGCGACCGACATCATGACCAGCAGCAGGGCCACACCCCCGCGCTGAAGCCGTTCCATCCAGGCGTCGGAGACGCTCTTGCCGGTCAGGCCCTCCCAAAGATAATACATCAGGTGTCCACCATCGAGGACCGGCAGCGGCATGAGATTGAGGACCCCGAGGCTCACGCTGATGAGCGCCAGGAAGATCAGATACTGAGTGAAGCCGAGGCTTGCGGACTTGCCCGCGTAGTCGGCGATCGTGAGCGGACCGCTCAGGTTCTTGAGCGAAACCTCGCCGATGACCATCTTGCCCATCATGCGCACGGTCAGCGCGGAGACCTCCCAGGTGCGCACCACGCCGCGCCAGACACCGTCGATCGGCCCCTGGCGCACCGTCACCATTTCGGGCGGTGCACCGACGTACGCGCCGATGCGACCGACCTTGTTGCTGCCCTCTTCCCGCACCTCGGGTTTCACGTCGATCGTGAGCGACCTGCCACCGCGCTCGACCTGCCAGGCCTGCGTGCGCGGCTCGCCGCCATCGACCGACGCCCGGATCGCTTCACGCAGCTGCTGCCCGTCGACGATGGCCGTGCCGCCGATGGCACGCACCACGTCGCCGTTGCGAAGACCGGCACTCTCGGCCGCGCCACCTGCCATGACTTCACCGATCTCGGGCCTGGTCAGAGGTGCCAGCACGCCGATCTTGCGGAACATTTGAGGATCAGCGTCCTTGGCCTCCATGCGGCTCAGCGGCAGCACCAGTTGCCGCGCCGGCCGGCCGCCCTCGCCCGCCACTTCGAGCGTCAGGTCGTGTCCGTCCAGCGCGCCGCGCGTCATGCGCCATCGCAGGTCCTCGAAGGACTGCACCGGCGAAAGGTCGCCATCGAAGCCCGCCCGGGTGATCTGTTCGCCACCGCGCAGGCCCGCTGCCTCGGCCAGAGAAGCCGCCACCGGCCGCGCAAGCCTGGCGACCGGCTCCTGCACGCCGATCCAGTTGACCGCGGTGTAAAGCACGACGGCCAGCAGCAGATTGGCAATAGGCCCCGCCGCAACGATGGCCGCTCGCGAACGCAGCGGCTGGGTGTTGAAGGCGCGATGACGCTCTTCGGGCGCAACCGGCCCTTCGCGCTCGTCGAGCATCTTGACGTAGCCGCCCAATGGAAAGGCGCCGATGACGAATTCGGTCTGCTGTCCCGGATGCTGGCGCTTCGGTTGCCAGCGAAACAGCGCCTTGCCGAATCCGACGGAGAAGCGCTCGACCTTGACGCCACAGGCAACGGCCACGCGGTAGTGCCCGTATTCGTGCACCGCGATCAGGACACCGAGCGCGACCACGAAGGCTATGACTGTGAGCAGCATCGGGATCCTTGGTCTCTTGAGGGGGTACGTCAGGCTGCGAAGCGCAGCGCAGCGGCATTGGCCGCCGCACGGGCGCTGGCATCGATCGCCAGCAGGTCGGCCAGCGATGCCGGCTTGGAGGGAGAGACTGCTTCCAAAGTTTCCATGTTGACCGCATGAATGCAATCGAACCGAAGGCGGCGGCTCAGGAAAGCTTCCACCGCAACCTCGTTGGCAGCGTTGAGCACCGCCGTCGTGCCCGGTGCGGCCCGCAGCGCGTGCCATGCCAAGCCCAGCCCTGGAAAGAGCGCCGCATCGGGTGCATCGAAGGTCAGCGAGGCCATCTGGCGGAAGTCGAGCCGCGCGGCGCCGCTCTCGATGCGTTCGGGCCAGGCCAGACCCACCGCGATCGGCACCCGCATGTCGGGTGTACCGAGCTGTGCGATGACCGATGCATCGGTGAACTGCACCATCGAGTGCACCACGCTCTGCGGATGGATGACGACCTCGATCTGCTCGGGCGAGACGCCGAACAGGTGACGCGCCTCGATCACCTCGAGCGCCTTGTTCATCATGGTGGCCGAGTCGACCGAAATCTTGCGGCCCATGACCCAGTTCGGATGGGCACAGGCCTGCTCGGGCGTTACCGTGCCCAGGGTTTCCGGAGCACGCGTACGGAACGGACCGCCCGAGGCGGTCAGGATGATCTTGTCGATGCGCCGTGCCCAGGTGGATGGATCTTCGGGCAGCGACTGGAAGATGGCCGAATGCTCGCTGTCGATAGGCAGCAGCGTGGCGCCGCCCTCGCGCACGGTACGCATGAAGAGCTCGCCGCCGACGACCAGCGCCTCCTTGTTGGCCAGCAGCAGGCGCTTGCCGGCGCGCGCGGCGGCCAGGCACGGGCCCAGGCCCGCGGCACCGACGATGGCGGCCATGACGGCATCCGTTTCGTCGTGGGACGCTATCGTTTCGAGAGCATCGCCACCCATCAGGACAACCGTCTTCAGGCTGTTCTGCTTCAGCTTTTCAGCCAGCATCGCGGCATGCGGCGCGCTGGCCATCACCGCGAACCGCGGCAAGAACTGGGCGCACTGCGCCAGCAACTCGTCGACCTTGGTGGCAGCCGAAAGCGCGAACACCTCAAAGCGCTCGGGGTGGCGCGAAATGACGTCGAGCGTGCTTACGCCGACCGAGCCGGTCGAGCCGAGCACCGTGACGCGTTGTCTTCTGAGTGAGTTCACAGGAAAGCCAGCATCATGGCAATGGGAAGCGCCGGCAAGAGGGCATCCACGCGGTCGAGAACACCACCGTGGCCGGGCAACAGCCGGCTGCTGTCCTTGGCGCCGGCACTGCGCTTGATGAGAGATTCGACGAGGTCGCCCACGACGCTCATGGCCGAGAGGAACAACGCGGCGAGCAGCAGGAGCCACCAGCCACGCTCGTTGAGACGGGTGTAGAGGCTGGCCACGGCGGCGCCGGTTGCCTTGTCGGCCCAGGCCCAGGCAAAGGCCAGTACCACCACGCCGATCATGCCGCCCCAGACACCTTCCCAGCTCTTGCCGGGACTGATCGCGGGCGCGAGCTTGTTGCGCGTGAACCTGAGGCCGAAGGCACGGCCGGCGAAATAGGCGAACACGTCGGCCACCCATACCAGCACCAGGATCGACAGCAGGAAGTTGATGCCGATCATGCGCGCCTGCACCGCGGCAAGCCACGCCACCCAGAGCGCAAGCAGGCCGCCGACCAGCCGCAGCCCACGCGGAATGCGGGGCCAGCCCGGCACCGCCACGCGCAGCAGGGCCGCACCGCCCAGCACCCAGGCTGCGCTGGCCAGGGTCCACACCAGCACCAGCGGCCGCTCCAGCAACCCCAGCCACCAGGACAACGCACACAGCACCACCATCTCGAAGCCGAGGAATACCGACAGCCGCTGGCCGTATCCGTTCAGGCGCCCCCATTCCCAAGCGGCCGCGCCGATCAAGACCAGCATGACGCAGGCAAAAGGAATGTAGTTTCGGTAGAACAGCGCCGGCAGCAGGATCGCGAGCAGCACGATCGCCGTGAGGATGCGTTGTTTGAGCATGCGTGAGGTTGTGGGGTCTTCAGGCCGCAGCCGTCGAAACCTGTGCCGAGGTCTGGCCGAAGCGGCGCTCGCGGCCCTGGAACGCGGCAATCGCCTCGTCCAGCGCGGCCTCGTCGAATTCGGGCCACAGCTTGTCGCTGAAGAAGAGCTCGGCGTAGGCACTCTGCCAGAGCAGGAAATTGGACAACCGCTGCTCGCCGCCCGTTCGGATGAACAGGTCGGGGTCGGGCACGTGGGCCAGGGCCATGGCGCGGTCGAGGCTGATCTCGGTGATCGCTTCGCCCTGCGCCACCAATCTGGCGGCGGCCTGCGCGATGTCCCAGCGGCCGCCGTAGTTGAAGCAGACGTTGAGCACCATGCGCGTGTTGTGTGCCGTGGCAACCTCGGCGTCGACCAGGCCCTTCACCATCTTCGGCGACAGGCCGCCCCGCTCGCCGACGAAATGCAGCCGCACACCGTCGCTGCTGAGCTTGGGCACCTCGCGGGCGAGCGCCCCGACCATCAGCTCCATAAGCCCGGAGACTTCCTCGACGGGCCGATTCCAGTTCTCGGAGGAGAACGCAAACACCGTGAGCACGCCCACGCCGCGATCGGCGCAGGCCTTGACACAGCGCCGCAGCGCTTCGACGCCCTGTTTGTGCCCCGCGACGCGAGGCAGGAAACGTCGCGTCGCCCAACGGCCGTTGCCGTCCATGACGATGGCAACGTGGTGGGGAATGCGCGGCGCTGACGAGGCCATGGCGAGCCTCAAACGGCCATGATCTCCGCTTCCTTGGCCGCGACCAGGCGGTCGATTTCCGCGATGTGGCGGTCGGTAACCTTCTGGATCTCGGCTTCGGCACGCTTCTGGTCGTCTTCGGAGGCCAGCTTGTCCTTGACCAGCTTCTTGACCGACTCGTTCGCGTCACGGCGCAGGTTGCGCGTGGCGATCTTGGCGGTTTCGCCTTCGTTGCGGACCAGCTTGGTCATTTCCTTGCGGCGCTCTTCGCTCATGGCGGGCAGCGGCACGCGGATCAGGTCGCCCATCGAGGCGGGATTCAGGCCCAGGTCGCTTTCGCGGATGGCCTTCTCGATCTTGGCGCCCATGCCCTTTTCCCAGGGCTGGACGCTGATGGTGCGCGAGTCGAGCACCGACACGTTGGCCACCTGGCTCAGCGGCACCTGCGAACCGTAGTACTCGACGTGGATCGAGTCGAGCAGCGCCGAATTGGCGCGGCCCGTTCGGATCTTGGTGAGGTTGTTCTGGAATGCGGCGAGCGACTGATTCATCTTCGCGTCGGTCGCACTGCGGATGTCTGCAATGGTCATCTCAAATACTCCTAGGCATGCACCAGCGTGCCCTCGTCCTCGCCCATCACGACGCGCTTGAGCGCACCGTTCTTGAGGATCGAGAACACCTTGATCGGCAGCTTCTGGTCGCGGCACAGCGCGAAGGCCGTGGCGTCCATGATGCCGAGATTTTTTGCGATCGCCTCGTCGAAAGTCAGCGTGGCGTAGCGCGTTGCATCGGGGTTGGTCTTGGGGTCGGCGGTATAGACGCCGTCGACCTTGGTCGCCTTGAGCACGAGCTCGGCGCCGATCTCGGCGCCGCGCAGCGCGGCGGCCGTATCGGTGGTGAAGAACGGATTGCCCGTGCCGGCCGCGAACACCACGACCTTGCCCTCTTCGAGGTACTGCAGGGCCTTGGGGCGCACATAGGGCTCGACCACCTGCTCGATGGCAATGGCGGACATCACGCGGGCTACGAGCCCCTGCTTGTCCATTGCGTCGGCCAGCGCCAGCGAGTTCATCACGGTGGCCAGCATGCCCATGTAGTCGGCCGTGGCGCGGTCCATGCCGACCGAGCCACCCGCGACGCCGCGGAAGATGTTGCCGCCCCCGATCACGACCGCCACCTGGACGCCCATGTTCACGACCTCGGCCACTTCCTGCACCATGCGCACGATGGTGGCGCGGTTGATGCCGAAGGCGTCATCGCCCATCAATGCCTCTCCCGACAGCTTCAACAAGATTCGCTTGTGGGCTGGGCGGGCATCAGACATGGGCAATTTCCTTTGATTTGGCGGGGACGAGTGTAAAACGTGGCGATGAAAAAGCGACGGCACGCGTGGCGCACCGTCGCTGGAGCCCGAAAGGCTTAGGCAGCGGCCTTGGCTGCTGCGACCTGCGCGGCAACTTCCGCAGCGAAGTCGTCAACTTTCTTCTCAATGCCTTCGCCGACCACGTACAAGGTAAAGCCCTTGATCGAGGTGTCGGCGGCCTTGAGCATCTGCTCGACGGTCTGCTTGTCGTTCTTCACGAACGGCTGGTTGTGCAGCGAGACTTCCTTCAGGTACTTCTGCACGCCGCCTTCGATGCGCTTGGCAACGATGTCGTCGGGCTGCGGCTTCTTGCCTTCGGCCTCGGCCACCTTGCGGTCTTCGGCAGCCTTGCCGGCAGCCACAGCGCGCTCTTTTTCGATCAGCTCGACAGGCACGTCCGACGCCTGGATGGCGACCGGCTTCATGGCGGCAATGTGCATCGCCACGTCCTTGGCCGACGTATCGTCGCCCTCGAACTCGACCATCACGCCGATGCGCGTGCCGTGCAGGTACGAAGCCAGCTTGCCGTTGCCGGCAAAGTGCTTGAAGCGGCGAAAGCTCATGTTCTCGCCGATCTTGCCAATCAGGCCCTTGCGCACATCCTCGAGCGTCGGGCCGAAGCCGTCCTGCTCGTAAGGCAGCGCGCCCAGCGCAGCGATGTCGGCCGGGTTGTTCTTGGCGACCAGCATCGCGGCAGCGTTGGCCATGGCCAGGAAGCTGTCGTTCTTGGTGACGAAGTCGGTTTCGCAGTTGATTTCGATCATGCCGCCGGCAGCGCCATCGACGAATGCCGTGACCACGCCTTCGGCAGTGATGCGGCCCGATGCCTTGCCAGCCTTGTTGCCGAGCTTGATGCGCAGCAGCTCTTCGGCCTTTTCCATGTTGCCGTCGGCCTCGGTCAGGGCCTTCTTGCATTCCATCATCGGCGCGTCGGTCTTTGCGCGCAGTTCGCCGACCATGCTTGCGGTGATTGCAGCCATTGTTGTATCTCCGTAAATCCAAAAATCAGGTTAAAAAAAAGGGGCACCAAAGCCCCTTCTTCAGGCTCGCGAGCGCGCCAATCAGGCCGAAGCGCCCTCTTCGACTTCGACGAATTCGTCGCTGCCTTCGGCGATGGCCTTGACCACGTCACCGGTGGCGCTGTTGCGGCCTTCGATGATCGCGTCGGCGATGCCGCGGGCGTACAGCGTGACAGCCTTCGACGAGTCGTCGTTGCCAGGGATCACATAGTCGATGCCTTCGGGCGAGTGGTTGGAGTCCACCACGCCGATCAGCGGAATGCCGAGCTTCTTGGCTTCGGCCACGGCGATCTTGTGGAAGCCCACATCGATCACGAAGATGGCGTCGGGCAGCGCGGTCATGTCCTGGATGCCGCCGATGTCCTTTTCGAGCTTCTCGATTTCGCGCGAGAAGGTCAGTTGCTCCTTCTTGCTCAGCGAGTCGAGACCGGCTTCCTGCTGGGCCTTCATGTCCTTCAGGCGCTTGATCGAGGTCTTGACCGTCTTGAAGTTGGTCAGCATGCCGCCGAGCCAGCGGGTGTCGACGAAAGGCACGCCGGCGCGGCGAGCCTCGGCAGCCACGATTTCACGGGCCTGGCGCTTCGTGCCGACCATCAGGATCGTGCCGCGGTTGGCGGTGAGCTGCTTGGCGTACTTCATCGCGTCCTGGAACATCGGGAGCGACTTTTCCAGGTTGATGATGTGGATCTTGTTGCGATGGCCGAAGATGAACGGGGCCATCTTGGGGTTCCAGAAGCGGGTTTGGTGACCGAAATGGACACCTGCTTCCAGCATTTCGCGCATGGTGGTAGACATTGAAATTACTCCAAAGGTTGGGTCTAAAATCCAGCCCGTTTTGTGCTCTTTTGAACGGAGTCACAACACCTTGATTGGGCCGGTTTGCGGATGTGTCTGGCTGGATGCAACGAAAGCCGTCGCTTTGCCAGCGAAACCCAAAGAGTATAGCACGGCCGCCGCCCCTTCTCCCTCGAAACCGAGCCGCCTCACGGCATCCGCAGCCTCCATGAACGACCTTCACGCCACTCGCTTTACCCTTCTGGCAGGTGGCTCCGACGCCCGCACCGAAATGGAGCGCGCCATCGGCATCGCCCTGTCCCCGGCCTGCGCGCACGTCTTCACCCGCACCATGTTCGACGAGGCCCGCCAGACTGCCGCCGCGTCGACCCCCGATAGCCGCCTTTCCGGACTGGCCTTCACCGCGAAGGACCTGTTCGATGTCGAAGGCCAGCCAACGCCCGCCGGCTCCGCAGTGCTGGCCCATGCGCCCGCTGCCAAGGCCGACGCCCTTGCCGTGGCGCGGCTGCGCGCCGCAGGCGGCGTGCTGACCGGCCGCACCAACATGACGGAGTTCGCCTTCTCGGGCGTCGGCGTCAATCCGCACCACGGCACGCCGGCCAACGCGTGCGACGCCGCCACGCCCCGCATCCCGGGCGGCTCGTCGTCCGGCGCGGCAGTGTCGGTGGCCAGCGGCGCTGCGTTCATCGGGCTGGGCTCCGACACCGGCGGCTCGATCCGCATCCCGGCGGCGCTGAACGGCATCGTCGGCTTCAAGAACACGGCCCGACGGACACCTGCGGAAGGCGCACTGCCGCTCTCGACCACCCTGGACACGGTTTGCGCCATGACGCGGTCGGTGCGCGACGCCATCACGGTGCACGAAATCCTCGCCGCGCGGCGCGTGACCGCCGGCAACGCCCCGCTGGCCACCTACAGGCTGGCGGTAGTGAAGAACGTGTTCTTCGACAGTATCGAACCCGCCGTGGCCGCCGCTTTCGAGCGCTCGCTGAAGACGTTGCGGGCCGCCGGCGCCCGCATCATCGAGATCGAACTGCCCGAACTGGCCGAGTTGACCACCATCAACGCCACCGGCGGCTTCTCGGCAGCCGAGTCTTACGCCTGGCACCGCCTGCTGCTGGAGCGCAGCGGCGCAGGCTACGATCCGCGCGTGGTCCAGCGCATCCTGCGCGGTGCCACGATGAAGGCGCACGAATACATCGACCTGATGCATGCCCGCCGCGACTGGATCGCCCGCGTCGAAACCGCACTCGCCCCGTTCGACGCCGTCCTGTCGCCGACCGTGCCGATCACCGCGCCGTCCATCTCCAGCGTGGCGCCGGGCGCCGAGCGCGACGACGAATTCTTCCGCGTCAATACACTGCTGCTGCGCAATCCATCGATCGTCAACATGCTCGACGGCTGCGCCATCTCGCTGCCCTGCCACGTCGACGGCGAACTGCCGGTCGGCCTGATGCTGTGGCACGCCGCGCTGCACGACGACGCCGTGCTCGCAGTTGCGCTCCAGGCCGAGCGCTCGCTGCAAAAATAACAACCGACGCTGCCCAACTCACGGGCGCCAACCATCTCTCTTATCCAGAAAATTCAATGAAAATCGCGATCGTGGGCGCCGGCATCGTCGGCGTCACCACCGCCTGGGAACTGGTTTCCGACGGCCATGAAGTGACCGTGTTCGAGCGCAGGGGCGCCGCCGCAGAAGAAGCCAGCTTCGCCAACGCCGGCGTGGTCGCTCCCGGGTACGTCACGCCATGGGCCGCCCCCGGCATGCGCGGCAAGGTGCTGCGTTCGCTGCTGTCCTCGCACGGCGCCGTCAAGCTGCGATGGCCGCTGGCTTCGCGCGACATAGGATGGCTGTCGCGCTGGCAAAAGGCCTGCAAGCTCGAAACCTACCTCGCCAATCGCGCACGCATGCAGCGCCTGGCCTTCTACAGCCGCAACCGCCTGCACGAAGTGACCGAGGCGCGCGAGCTCAGCTACGAACGCAGCGACGGCTACCTGGTGCTGCTGCGTTCCAAGCGCGAAAAGAAGCTGGTGCAGCCCGGGCTCGACGTACTGCGCGCGGCCGGCAGCGTTTTCAAGGAAATCGATGCAGACGAGGCCCGGCTGATCGAGCCGGCCCTCAACCCCGAGGCCCCGCTGGCGGGCGCCATCCACCTGCCCGACGATGAAGTGGCCAACTGCCGGCAGTTCGCACTGCTCCTCAAGTGGGAGGCCGAGTCGCTCGGCGCCCAGTTTCACTTCAACTGCGACATTGCCCCCCTGAGCCGCGCGGCGCCCACTTCGCTGTCTTTGGCGAGCGGCTCGGACCCGGTGCGCTACGACGCGGTCGTGATGTGCGCCGGCCTGGCGTCGGCGTCGCTGCTGCGGCCGCTGGGGCTGCGCATCCCGATGGCGCCGGTCTACGGCCATTCGATCAGTGCGCCGATCCGCGAACCGCTCAATGCACCGCGCAGCGCGGTGATGGACGAGCGCTACAAGGTTGCCATCTCCCGTCTGGGCCAGCGCGTGCGCGTGGCTGGCGGAGCCGAGATCGGCGGCTCGCTCGACACGATGAATCCGGCTGCCGTGCAGACGCTCTACAAGGTGCTGCACGACTGGTTCCCGGGCGCGGCCACGCTGCAGTCCGGCGTACAGCAATGGAAAGGCGCGCGGCCGATGCTGCCCGACGGCCCGCCCGTGCTGGGCGCAAGCGGCATCCCCGGCGTGTGGCTCAATCTCGGCCACGGCTCGAGCGGCTGGGCGCTGTCATGCGGCAGCGCGCGCGTGCTGGGCGACCTGATCGCCGGACAAGACCCTGGCGTCGACCTCGAAGGCCTGGGCGTCGAACGGCTCAGTCTTTAGGACCCCACCGGCGCAGGCGCTCGGCGCTGGCCGGCTGCTCGACGGGCAACGCGGGCTCCGGCGGCGGCCGGAGTTTCTGCGCAGTCCATCCCAGCAAACCGGGGCCGACCAGCACAAAGAAGCCCAGGCACAGCGCATCAGCGCTCAGCAGCGCGAGGCGCGCCAGACCGGAAACGGTTTCGGACGGCACGTCAAACCAGCGGACCACGCTGATGCCGAAGCCGACATTGGCGGCCCATGCCAGGTCCCGCAAAGCCACCCATCGCTTCAAATCGGCCAGCAGAAAGACGCCCCACACGCAGCACAGCAGGCCCAGGACCCATCCCAGCCCTGCAATCCACGACATCGTCGCAGCCACGAAGAAGACGAGCGCCGCGCAAAGCAGGACGAGCACCCAGCCGACGCTCTTGAGATTCATCCCCGGATGATAAGGAGACGACGCGACGGCACAATGCGCCGATGCAACGCATCACGTCCGCCACCATTGCCGAGCTGTTCGACATCGCCGCCACGCGCCGCATCGAACAGGCTGCGGCGGCCGCCCTGCCCGCGCACGCGCTGATGCAGCGTGCCGGCCTCGCAGTCGCACGGCTGGCAATGGCGATCGCGCCGCATGCACGGACGATCTGGGTGGCCTGCGGGCCAGGCAACAACGGCGGCGATGGCTTCGAGGCCGCTGCGCAGTTGCGGCACAGGGGCTTCTTTCCGGTCGTCACCTTCCTGGGGGATGAAAGCCGCTTGCCGCCGGACGCCAAGGCATCGCTGCAGCGCGCCCGCGACGCAGGCGTGACATTCGCATCGACACCGCCTTCGGCCTATGAACTGGTCATCGACGCGCTGCTCGGCATTGGATCGACTCGGCCACCCGAAGGCACGATGGCCGAATGGCTGGCGAATATGCATGCAAGTGCCCGGCCGGTGCTCAGCGTCGACGTGCCATCGGGCCTGAATGCCGACACGGGCACGCTAACCCACGGCATCGAACCTACCCAGACATCGACGCGCAGCTGCGTCACCTTCCTCACGCTGAAGCCCGGCCTGTTCACCGCCCAGGGCCGCGATGCGGCAGGCGCCGTGTGGTTCGACGATCTGGGTTGCGGCGCATTCAAGGATCAACCCGCGGCCCGGATCGCCGGGGCGCCCGAAGCTCGGCGGCGCGCACATGCGTCGCACAAGGGCAGTTTTGGCGATGTCGCGGTGATCGGTGGCGCGCTCGGCATGGCAGGAGCCGCGCTGCTGGCCGGGTCGGCGGCTTTGCACAGCGGTGCGGGGCGCGTATTCGTCGGGCTGCTCGATCCGAGCGCGGCCCCCGTCGACATCGCGCAACCCGAACTGATGCTGCGCGACGCCCGAACGCTCGACCTGTCAGGCATGACAGCAGTGTGCGGATGCGGCGGCGCAAAGGCCGTGGTCGAACTGCTGCCGCGCGCGCTCTCGACGGCGGCCGCACTGGTACTCGATGCCGACGCGCTCAATGCCATCGCGGCCGATGGCGCGCTGCAAGCCCAATTGGTATTGCGAGGAAAAGGCGGAGCACCCACCGTGATCACGCCGCATCCGCTGGAGGCGGCGCGCCTGCTGAGCTGCCCGGTCGGCGAGGTCCAGGCCGACAGGCTGGCCGCGGCCCGCCAACTCGCCGCGCGCTTCGGTGTCGTGACAGTGCTCAAGGGTTCAGGCACTGTGGTTGCCGATGCCCGCGGCGCACCACCCATCATCAACCTGACCGGCAATGCGCGCCTCGCGACGGCCGGCACCGGCGACGTGCTGGCCGGCATGATCGGCGCGGCACTGGCCATGCGCCAGCCAGCCTTCGAGGCGGCGCACGAAGCCGTCTGGCAGCACGGCCACATCGCCGATACCTGGCCGGCCGATGCCGCCCCGCTCACGGCCGGCACGCTGGCCCGCCGTGCGTCCGCCTGACGGCGCTTAGCCGCGCCCGACGAAGGGCATCTTCGTCGCCATGATGGTGTGGAACAGCACGTTGGCTTCCAGCGGCAGGTTTGCCATGTAGAGCACCGACTGGCCCACGATCTTGACGTCAATCAGCGGCTCGATCGCAAGTTCGCCGTTGGCTTGCGGCACGCCCTTGGCCATGCGTGCGGCCAGTTCGGTCATGGCATTGCCGACGTCGACCTGCCCCACCGCGATGTCGTACTTGCGGCCATCGAGCGACGCAGTTTTCGTCAGCCCTTCGACCGCATGCTTGGTCGCCGTATAGGCAGCCGAGTTCGGCCGCGGCGCGGTGGCCGAGATGGAGCCGTTGTTGATGATGCGGCCCCCCTGCGGCGTTTGCGCCTTCATCGTGCGGAACGCCTGCTGGATGCAGAAGAACATGCCCGTCAGGTTGATGTCGACAACACCCTGCCACTGCGCGGGCGTCCAGTCCTCGAACGGGCCCGGCGGGTTGCCCACGCCGGCGTTGTTGAACAGCAGGTCGACACGGCCGAAGCGCTCGACCGTGGCCGCGAACAGGGCTTGCACCGAGTCCGCATTGGCCACGTCGGTCGGCACCGCGAAGGCGCGCGCGCCGGCACCCGATTCTTGCGCCACCTGTTCCAGCGGCTCCAGGCGGCGCCCCGCCAGCGCCACGCTCCAGCCGTCGCCCAACAGCGCCAGTGCGGCTGCGCGGCCGATGCCGGAGCCCGCCCCCGTGACGATGGCGATGCGGCCCTTGTTGTCTTCAGCGCTCATGCTGTGTGTCTCTTTCTCTTCTTGGGTTGGTCGATGGTTCGTGCGGCCTGGGCTTCATCGGCGCGGCTTGCGCCCCTTCATCTTGTTGGCGGCCTTCTTGACCGCCGACTTGAAGGCCTGCATTGCCGACTGCGGTCCTGCCGCAGGCGAGGAACCGCGCTCCGCGCGCGGCTCGGCGTTGCCGGCTTCAGCCTTGTGGCGCGTGCTGCGCTTGGCCGAGGCCTTGACCGGCACGCCCGATGCCACGCCCTTGTCCTTCATGGCACGGGTCGCCAGTTCTTCGCCTTCGCGCACGAGGCGGAAGTCGATCTTGCGGCCGTCGAGGTCGACGCGGCTCACCTGCACCCGCACCCGCGTGCCGATGGCGTAGCGGATACCGGTGCGCTCGCCGCGCAATTCCTGGCGCATCTCGTCGAACTTGAAGTACTCGCCGCCAAGCTCGGTGATGTGCACCAGGCCCTCGACGTACATCGCATCGAGCGTGACGAAGATGCCGAAAGTCGTGGCGGCCGTGACCACACCGCCGTATTCCTCGCCGAGGTGCTCGCGCATGTACTTGCACTTGAGCCACGCCTCGACGTCACGGCTGGCTTCGTCGGCTCGGCGCTCGTTGGCGCTGCAATGCAGGCCCGCGGCCTCCCATGCGAGCACTTCCTTGCTTGGCGCCACAGTGGCCTTCTGCGGCTTGTTGGTCGGCGCCTTCACGCGCGACGCAAGCCGCTTGGCCAGTTTGGCGTGCGCTTCGCCGGGCGTGGGTAGCATCGGCAGCTGGTAGCGCGTCTTGCCGAGGATCGCCTTGATCACACGATGCACCAGCAAATCCGGATAGCGCCGGATCGGGCTCGTGAAATGCGTGTAAGCCTCGTAGGCCAGGCCGAAGTGGCCGCTGTTGATCGGCGTATAGATCGCCTGCTGCATCGAGCGCAGCAGCATGGTGTGGATCTGCTGCGCATCGGGGCGCTCTTTCGTGGCCTCGGCAATCGCCTGGAACTCGCCCGGCCTGGGGTCGTCGGTGATGCTCAGGCCCACGCCCATCGCCTTCAGGTAGCCACGCAGGATTTCCTTCTTCTCGGGCGTCGGGCCTTCGTGCACGCGGTACAGGCCCGGGTGCTTGCCTTCGGCGATGAAGTCGGCGCTGCAGACGTTGGCCGCGAGCATCGCTTCCTCGATCAGGCGGTGCGCTTCGTTGCGCGTGCGCGGAACGATCTTTTCGATGCGCCCGGCGTCGTCGCAGATGATCTGCGTCTCGGTGGTTTCGAAGTCGACCGCGCCGCGCTTGCCGCGTTGCTTGAGCAGCGCCTTGTAGACATCGGCGAGGTTCAGCAGATCCTTGACGCGGTCCTTGCGCTTGGCAGCTTCGGGGCCGCGTGTGTTGCCGAGGATGGCCGCCACTTCGGTGTACGTGAAGCGCGCATGGCTGAACATCACGGCCGGATAGAACTGGTAAGCGTAGATCTCGCCGTCTGCGGCCACGAGCATGTCGCACACCATGCACAGGCGCTCGACCTCGGGGTTCAGCGAGCACAGGCCGTTCGACAACTTCTCGGGCAGCATCGGAATGACGCGGCGCGGGAAGTAGACGCTGGTGGCGCGGTCGTAGGCGTCGATGTCGATGCCCGAACCCGTCTGCACGTAGGCGCTGACGTCGGCGATCGCAACCAGCAAGCGCCAGCCCTTGCCACGGCCCACCTTCGCAGGCTCGCAGTACACGGCGTCGTCGAAGTCGCGCGCGTCTTCACCGTCGATGGTGACGAGCGGAATGTCGGTGAGGTCCACGCGCCCCTTCTTGTCGGCGGGACGAACCCTCTCTGGCAGCGCCTTGGCCTCGGCCAGGCACTCTGCGGAAAATTCATGCGGCACGCCGTACTTGCGCACGGCGATCTCGATCTCCATGCCGGGGTCGTCGATCTCGCCCAGCACTTCCTTCACGCGGCCCACCGGCTGGCCGAACAACGCCGGCGGCTCGGTGAGTTGCACGACCACCACCTGCCCCACCTTTGCGGGACCGGTGGCGCCCTTGGGAATCAGGACGTCCTGTCCGTAGCGCTTGTCTTCCGGCGCAACAAGCCAGATGCCGCCTTCGTGCAGCAGGCGGCCGATGATGGGCTGCTCGGGACGCTCGACGATCTCCACCACGCGCCCCTCGGGACGGCCGCGGCGGTCCTGGCGCACAACGCGCGCCTTGACGCGGTCCTTGTGCAGCACCGCGCGCATCTCGTTCGGGGGCAGGTAGATGTCTGCCTCGCCGTCATCGCGCTGAACGAAGCCATGCCCGTCACGATGCCCTTGAACGGTTCCTTCGAATTCATCCAGCAAGCCGCTGGAAGTGACATTATTTTTGATATGATCTCCTTCTTTCCTGAAATTCAAAACATAACTGCTTCGGCAGTTCTGTGGGCCCAGATGGCGGAATTGGTAGACGCACTAGTTTCAGGTACTAGCGAGTAACATCGTGGAGGTTCGAGTCCTCTTCT
>NZ_JBGLYU010000052.1:0-45143 GCF_047304235.1 Variovorax sp. Varisp36 | reverse complement strand
CGCCACCATTTCAACGCAGCTTGCCCCCACCCCAACCCTCCCCCAGAGGGGGAGGGAGCAAAGACCATGAGCGCGCTGCTCGACACCCACGTACTCAAGGCCTTCTACGGCGACGCCCAGGCCTTGTTCGGCATCGACTTCTCGCTGACCCAGGGCGAGCTCGTCGCCATCATCGGCGCCAACGGCGCCGGCAAGTCGACCTTCCTCAAGAGCCTGACGGGCCTGGTGCGTGCGCCCGGTGAGGCGATCCGCTTCAAGGGCGAGCCCATCGGCGGGCTCCCTCCCGGCGATATCGTGCGCCGCGGCCTTGCCATGGTCCCCGAGGGCCGCAGGCTGTTTCCGAGCCTCAGCGTCGAGGAGAACCTGCTCATGGGCGCCACCGCCGCGCGCAAGGGGCCGTGGAACCTGCCGCGCCTCTACGCCCTGTTCCCCATCCTCGCCGAAAAGCGCCACCAGCCGGGCACCTCGCTGTCGGGTGGCCAGCAGCAGATGGTCGCGCTCGGCCGCGCACTCATGAGCAACCCCGAGGTGCTGCTGTGCGACGAGCTGTCGCTCGGTCTCGCGCCCATCGTCATCCGCGAGATCTACGCCGCCATGCCGGCCATCACCGCGGAAGGCATGGCCGTCGTGATCGTCGAGCAGGACGTGACCATGGCGCGGCAGGTCTCGCGGCGCATCTACTGCTTCCAGGAAGGCCGCGTGTCGCTCGAAGGCAACTCCGCCGACCTCACGCGCGAGCAGATATCGCAGGCCTACTTCGGCATGGAGGCTGCCCATGCTTGAGACCCTCGTTCAGGGCGTGCTGCTCGGCGGCCTCTACACGCTGTTCGCGCTGGGCCAGTCGCTGATGTTCGGCGTGATGCGGCTCACCAACACGGCGCAGGGCGACTTCATCATCCTCGGCGCGTTCGCGGTCATCGCGGGCGTGTCGCTGACGGGAGATGCGGCGCCGTGGCTGGTCGCGCTCGCGGTGCTGCCGGTGGCCTTCGGCTTCGGCTACGCGCTGCAGCGCTACGTGCTCAACGGCACGCTGGGGAAGGACCCGCTGCCTTCGCTGGTCGTCACCTTCGGTTTGTCGATCGTGATCCAGAACCTGTTGCTCGAACTGTTCTCGGCCGATCCGCGCGCCATAGAGACCGGCGGGCTCAATACGCGGGGCATTGCGCTGGGCGATGCAATGTCGCTGGGCGTGCTGCCGCTGATCGTGCTGGCCATCGCGGTCGGTGCGACGTGGGCGCTGCAGTGGCTGTTCGCGCGCACGGCGCTGGGGCGGTCGTTCCGCGCCGTGTCCGACGACCGCGAGATCGCGGAGCTCATGGGGCTCAATGCGAAGAAGGTCTATGCGCTGGCAACGGCGATTGCCTTCGTGCTCATCGCCATCGCAGGTGCGCTGCAGGGCATGCGCACCACGGTTTCTCCTTCGGACGGCCCGCTGCTGCTGCTCTTCGCATTCGAGGCCGTGATCATCGGCGGCATGGGCTCCTTCTGGGGCACGCTGGCCGGCGCGATGATCCTCGGCGTCACGCAGCAGATCGGCTTCCGGCTCGACCCGGGCTGGGGCATCTGGTTCGGGCACATCGTGTTCCTGGTCGTGCTGGTGCTGCGGCCGCAAGGCCTTTTCCCCAAGACACGTGGATGAAGCGGATGACGAACATGCCCCCACCCCTCATTGCCGTCGAGCGCGCCACCGCTGCGAGCCGCGCTGCACTCTTCGCCGGCATCGCCCTCGTGCTCGTCGCCGCCAGCCTGCCGTGGTGGGGCGAGTCGAGCTGGATGCGCGAGTTCGTCGAGATCGCCTGCTACTTCATCTTCGCGATGATGTGGAACCTGCTCGCGGGCTACGGCGGCATGGTGAGCATCGGGCAGCAGGCCTTCTTCGGTTTCGGCGGCTACGTGATGCTGATGCTCGGCAACTTCGCGGGCGTCAATCCTTTCGTGGCGATACCGCTGGGGGCGCTGGCGGCGGGGCTTGTGGCGATACCGGTGTCCTTCGTCGCGTTCCGGCTTTCGGGCGGTTACTTCGCCATCGGCACCTGGGTCATCGCGGAGGTGTTTCGGTTGAGCTTCGCCAACGTGTCGGCGGTGGGCGGCGGCTCGGGCACCACGCTCACCGCGCTGCGCGGCATCGACAAGGCGACACGCGAAAGCACCACCTACTGGATGGCGCTGGCCTGCGTGGTTGCGGCGGTCGCGCTGGTGTATCTGTTCCTGCGCAGCAAGCGCGGGCTGGCGCTGCTGGCGATTCGCGACAACGAAGTGGCGGCCGAGTCGCAGGGTATTCCGGTCGCGCGCATGAAGCTCGCGGTGTACGTGGTCGCGGCCTTCGGCGCGGGCCTCGCGGGGGCGCTGTACTTCGTGGGCAACCTGCGCATCAGCCCCGATGCTGCCTTCAGCGTCAACTGGACCGCCTTCGCCATCTTCATGGTGGTGATCGGCGGCATTGGCCGCATCGAAGGGCCGCTGGTGGGAGCGCTCATCTTCTGGGCGCTCAACAAGTTCCTGAGCGACTACGGCACGTGGTATCTGCTCGGACTCGGCCTGATGGCCATTCTCGTGACCCTGTTCTTCAAGCAGGGACTCTGGGGCTACGCGCAGCACCGCTGGGGCTGGTCGCTGTTTCCCACGCAGCGCAAGCTGCTGCACGCGCCCGGCAAGCCCGCGCGATAGACGCCATCCGATGTGAAAACCCCAGCGTCGTGTCCGTTGGGACTTGCGCAACGCAGCCCGGTCCTGTAACGTGTTGTAAATGCGATGGTCAGCTGGCGTTCAGACAGCGTTCCGCATTTCCTGGTTTTCACTCTCTCTGGAGTCACCTTGACAATCACCAAACGCCGCCTCCTCGAAGGCGGCGCGGCAGCCGTTGCCGCCTCGTTCTTCGCGAAAGCTTCGTGGGCCCAACGCACCGCTCCCGCCGGCGAAGCCGCCTGGCCGACCAAGCCCGTACACATCCTCGTGGGATTTCCCGCCGGCGCGTCGCCCGACCTCGCGGCCCGCGCCATCGCCGAACCCCTGTCGAAAATCCTGCGCCAGCCGGTGGTGGTCGAAAACAAGCCCGGCGCCAGCGGCAACACCGTGGCCGACCTGGTGGCCAAGGCCACCGACGACCACACCGTCGGCGCGCTGATCAACGGCAACCTCACCATCGCGAAGCTGCTCAATCCGTCGCTGCCTTTCGACCCCGAGAAAGACTTCGCGCCGATCGGCCTCATCGGCACCGCACCGCTGGTGCTCGTGGTGTCGGGCAGCGCCTCCGGCAAGACCGCGGCCGAACAACTGCTGTGGGTGCGCAACCTCGGCACCGGCGCCAGGTACGGCACGCCGGGCGTGGGCACGGTGGGCCACCTGGGCATGGAGCTGCTGAAGAGCCGCGCCGCCATCACCGCGCAGCACAAGCCCTACACCGGCAACCCGCAGGTCATTGCGGGCCTGCTGGCCAACGAGATCCAGCTGGCGCTGCTGCCGCCCGGCCTGGCCTTGCCGCACATCAAGTCGGGCAAGGTGAAGGCCATCGGCGTGACCTCGCCCGAGCGCAGTCCGCTGGCCGGTGAACTGCCCAGCATCCGCGACGCCGACGTGCGCGGCGCCGACCTCGAGATCTGGACCGCGCTGGCCGCGCCCGCGGGCATGAAGCCGGCGGCCGTCACCAGGCTCAACGCGGCGCTGGTCGAGGTGATCAGCTCGACCGACGTGAGCCAGGCCCTGCTCAAGACCGGCTGGCAGGCGCAGCCCGGCTCGCCCGACACGCTGGCCAAGCGCATGCGCGCCGACACCACGCGCCTGGGCGGGGTGATCCTCATGAAGGGCATTCGCTCCGAGGGCTGAGCTCGCCCCCAGGCTTCGCGCACTTCGTGTCGCTTCTCCTACCCCTACCGGGGGCAACACCAGCGGCCCGGCGAAGCCGGTTCCGCGGTGTTCCTGGAAAGGGCCAACGGCTGCGTGCGGTTGCCTAAAGAAGCTGCGAGACTTTCTTCGCGGCATCGACCAGGGCCGGCAGCATCGTCTCCTGCATCACCTTCGCGCTGGTGCGGTTCGCCTGCCCGCTGATGTTGAGTGCGGCCACCATGCGGCCGTGCCGGTCGACGATGGGGGCGGCCACCGAGATCAGGCCTTCTTCCAGTTCCTGGTTCACCAGGCACCACTGCTGCCTGCGCGCTTGCGCCACCTTGGCCATGAGCACCTCGATGTCGGTCACCGTGTGCTTGGTCAGCGCCTGGATGTCGGAGGCTTCGAGCCGTGCGCGCACCTCGTCGTCTTCCAGGTCGGCCAGCAGCAGCCGGCCCAGCGACGTGCAGTAGGCCGGCAGGCGGGAGCCCACGCCCAGGCTGATGCGCATGATCTTCTGCGTGGGCACGCGCAGCACGTAGACGATGTCCGTCGCATCGAGCACGGCGGCCGAACATGACTCCTGCACCTGCTGCACCAGCGCCTCCATCACCGGCTCGGCGCGGTTCCAGATCGGCATCGACGACAGGTACGCGAAGCCGAGGTCGAGGATGCGCGGCGTGAGCGTGAAGAGCTTGCCGTCCGTCACGACGTAGCCCAGCGTCTGCAGCGTGAGCAGGATGCGCCGCGCCCCCGCACGCGTGAGCCCGCTGCCGGCCGCCACCTCGCTGAGCGTCTGGTGGGGCGCATTCGCGCTGAAAGAACGAATCACCTGCAGCCCCCGCGCAAAAGACTGGACGTAGCTGTCGCCGGGCGCGGGTGTGTCGGTTTGTGCGGGGTGGGTTGCCATGGTGGTCGATCCTCTTTAGAATTCATTATACGAACAAATGTTCTTTAGACGAACAAATCGGCGGTTCGCAGAATCGATCGGCATGTTCAGGTGGTTCGGTTTCTTTCCTCACTCCCGGAGACAAGCTTCATGATCAACAAGATCGCGCGCTCGGTCGCCGATGCCCTGACAGGCATCCAAGACGGCGCCACGGTTCTCATCGGCGGTTTCGGCACCGCCGGCATTCCCAACGAACTCATCGAGGGCCTCGTCGAACAGGGCGCCAAGGACCTCACCGTCGTCAACAACAACGCCGGCAACGGCGAGACCGGCCTCGCGGCGCTGCTCAAGGCCGGGCGCGTGCGCAAGATCATCTGCAGCTTCCCGCGCCAGGCCGACAGCCAGGTGTTCGACGGCCTCTACCGCAGCGGCAAGATCGAGCTCGAACTGGTGCCCCAGGGCAACCTGGCCGAGCGCATCCGCGCCGCGGGCGCCGGCGTCGGCGCCTTCTTCTGCCCCACCGGCTACGGCACGCAACTTGCCGGCAACCGCGAAACCCGCGAGATCGACGGCGTGCAGTACGTGCTCGAGTACCCCATCCGCGGCGACGTGGCGCTCATCAAGGCCGAGCGCGGCGACCGCTGGGGCAACCTGGTCTACCGCAAGGCCGCGCGCAACTTCGGCCCGGTGATGGCCATGGCCTCGAAGAAGACCATCGCCACCGTGCACGACATCGCCGAACTCGGCACCCTCGACCCGGAGACCATCGTGACCCCGGGCATCTTCGTGCACCAGGTGGTGCGCATCGAACGCGTGGCCACGCAGGCCGGCGGCTTCAAGAAGGCAGCATGACCATGAGCTACACACGTCGCACCAAGGACCAGCTCGCAGCGCGAGTGGCACAAGACATCTTCGACGGCGCCGTCGTCAACCTCGGGATTGGCCAGCCTACGCTGGTGGCCAACCACCTGCCCCAGGGCCGCGAGGTCATCCTGCAGAGCGAGAACGGCATCCTCGGCATGGGCCCTGCGCCCGAGGCCGGCGAGGAAGACTACGACCTCATCAACGCCGGCAAGCAGCCCGTCACGCTGCTGCCGGGCGGCTCGTTCTTCCACCACTCCGACAGCTTCGCGATGATGCGCGGCGGCCATCTCGACATCTGCGTGCTCGGCGCGTTCCAGGTGTCGGCCACCGGCGACCTCGCCAACTGGCACACCGGCGAGAAAGACGCCATTCCCGCGGTGGGCGGCGCGATGGACTTGGCTATCGGCGCCAAGCAGACTTGGGTCATGATGGACCTGCTCACGAAGCAGGGCGCGAGCAAGCTGGTGAAGGAGTGCACCTATCCGCTGACCGGCATCGGCTGCGTCAAGCGCGTGTACTCCGACCTGGCCACGCTCGAATGCACGCCCGAGGGCCTGAAGCTCGTCGACCTGGTCGATGGCCTGAGCCGCGAGGAACTCGAGAAGCTCGTGGGCTTGCCGATCGCCGCCTGAGGCGGATTTCCGGTACCCGAATCAACATCCTTCCAAAAGAGACAGACCATGACCAACCACGCCTTCATCTGCGACGCAGTCCGCACCCCCTTCGGCCGCTACGGCGGCTCGCTCAGCAGCGTGCGTGCCGACGACCTCGGCGCCGTGCCCCTGCGCGCGCTGATGGAACGCAACAAGAACGTCGACTGGCAAGCCGTGAGCGACGTGCTCTACGGCTGCGCCAACCAGGCCGGCGAAGACAACCGCAACGTGGCGCGCATGTCGGCGCTGCTCGCGGGCCTGCCGCTCGAAATCGGCGGCGGCACCATCAACCGCCTGTGCGGCTCGGGCCTCGACGCCGTGGGCACCGCGGCCCGCGCCATCCGCGCCGGTGAAGCCGGCCTGATGATCGCCGGCGGTGTGGAAAGCATGAGCCGCGCGCCTTTCGTCATGCCCAAGGCCGAGAGCGCCTTCAGCCGCAACAACGCGGTGTACGACACCACCATCGGCTGGCGCTTCGTCAACAAGCTCATGAAGGCGCAGTACGGCGTCGACTCCATGCCCGAGACGGCCGAGAACGTGGCCACCGACTACAAGATCGAGCGCGAGGCGCAGGACCTGATGGCGCTGAACTCGCAGCTGCGCGCCGTGGCCTCGCAGAAGTCCGGCTTCTTCGACGCCGAGATCGTGCCCGTGACGGTGCCGCAGAAGAAGGGCGACGCGATCATCGTCAACAAGGACGAGCATCCACGCGAGACCAGCCTCGAATCGCTCGCCAAGCTCAAGGGCGTGGTGCGCCCCGACGGCACCGTCACCGCCGGCAACGCCAGCGGCGTGAACGACGGCGCCTGCGCGCTGCTGCTGGCCGACGAAGCCAGTGCCGCCAAGCACGGCCTGACGCCGCGCGCCCGCGTGGTCGGCATGGCCACCGCCGGCGTTGCGCCGCGCGTGATGGGCATCGGCCCCGCGCCCGCCACGCAGAAGGTGCTGGCGCTGACCGGCCTCACCATCGACCAGATCGACGTCATCGAACTCAACGAAGCCTTCGCCGCACAAGGCCTTGCCGTGCTGCGCCTGCTGGGCCTGAAGGACGACGACGCGCGCGTCAACATCAACGGCGGCGCCATCGCGCTGGGCCATCCGCTGGGTGCCAGCGGTGCGCGCCTGGCCACCACCGCAGTCAACCAGCTGCACAAGGGCGGTGGCCGCTATGCGCTGTGCACGATGTGCATCGGCGTGGGGCAGGGCATTGCGGTGATTCTCGAACGCGTCTGACCGGCAACCCCACCGCGGACGCGATGCCCCGATCCCGCGCCGCTACGCATTCCGCTCGCGGCGCGCGGGCTCGGCCTGGTGCAGATAGCCGGTGAATGTGTCGGGTGGCGACGACCCCGTGAGCCGGGTCATGATCTGGCCGGCCTCGCCCCGGTGATAGCCGCCATGGGCCACCACGTGGCCCAGCATCTCCTCGCGTGACATGCGGCCCGGGCTGCCGTCGGTGAACGTGAACTCGATGCTTTCCGCAAGCTCCTCCGGACTCAGGCGCGCGACGTAGTCGACGTACCAGCGGTCCGTTTCCCTGACCGATTCGGCCAGCGCTTCCAGGCCTGGCGGCTCGCGCGAGCCCGTCGCCGTGTATGCGTGCGCCTTGCGCTGGAGATTCGCAACGAAGATGCGGTCGACGATGCAGGCGTGGTTGAACACGCGCATTGCGCAGCGGTACTCGTCGGCCGGGCCCTTCGCGGCCAGGCCTGCGAGACCTGCCAGGAGCCCTTCGTCGGCCCACGCCTTGTACCGGAACAGCGAAGCCAGAAGCGTCTGCGTACTCATCACAATCTCCCCTTGAACGGTTGAATGCACGCGTTGCGTGCGGTCCTATTCTTGAGTGGAGCCTCGAACTTGGGTACTCGCATTCCCCCACAGCGCAGGACCATGCGCAAAGCGCCCCGGCAGCAGCGTTCGCGCGTCACGGTGGACGCGATCATCGAGGCCGCAACTCGCGTTCTGGCGCACCGCGGATGGGCGCGGCTCACCACCAACGAGATCGCGGCGGTGGCCGGTGTCAGCGTCGGCTCGCTCTATCAGTACTTCCCGGACAAGCTGGCCATCGCCGAGGCGATCCGGCAGCGCCACCTCGACGAAGTGCTCGTGGCGCTGTCCGGCACCGACGATGAAGTCGAGCAAGAGGGCGATGCGGTGGCCATGCTGCCGCGTCGGGTGGAGCGCTTCGTCGACGGCGTCATCGCCGCCCACTCGGTCGATCAGGCGCTGCACCGCGTGCTGATGGGCGAGGTGCCGCTCGCCGCGCGTTCGAGCTACCCCGAGTTCGAGGCGCAATACCAGCGGCGCTACCGGGCCCTTGTCGCCGGAAGCCGGGGACCGGGAGAAAGCGCCGATACCGAGGTCGCGGCCCGCATGCTCTCGTCCGCGGTCGAAGGCGCGGTTCATGCGGCAGCACGGCGTGGTGACCTGGAGACCCCCGTGATGAAGACCGAGCTCGTCAGGCTGGTTCTCGCCTACCTGAGCGACCGCCAGCGTGCGGGCCGAGGCTCCATCGGCATGCGGGTTGCCGGTGTGGACACAGCCTCGGACCCTGACCACAATGCCCCGACCCCGCGCCTTCGCGGGTGCTGAAAGGTCATCGCGATGAAAAATATGCTCGTGCCGGTTTGCCTGGCCCTGGCTCAGATGATGGTCGTGCAGGTGGCGTCCGCCCAGTCTTCCGGCGAAGTCGACCCGGCGCAGGGCAAGGCGCGGCCCACTGCTCCCACCACCAAGGCGGAACGCGCCGAGGCCCGCAAGGAACGCCGCGCGGACGGCGCCGCTGCCGCACGCGGACCGCAGATGCAGGAAGGCGAGGTCCGCCCGACGACCGCGCCGAAGATGTCGAGGGAAGAGCGCCGGGCCGCGGCGGCCAAGCGTCGCGCGGCGAGCCGCGAAGCGATGAAGGCGGGTCAGCTCTCGCGCGGCGGCAGCAACGACGCGCCGGAAAAGCAGAAAAAGCCCTGAAGCTGAGCGGGTGCCTGGCCGGGCCGTCAGGCGCAGGCCTTGGCCGAGCGCAATTGCAGCAAGGCCAGCATCCGCGCCTCCTCCGCGTCCCGCAGGCTCTTGGCGGCGCGCCTGGCAGAGTACGACACGTAGAGCGTGTCGATCGCCTTCTCCCAGCATTGGGCCGTCTGGTGGATGCAGTCGGCACTCCCCGGTTCGGCCGGCACGGTGTATCCGGCCTTGCGGAGGATGTTGGCTTTGTGTTGGGTGCTGAGCATGTGGCCCCCGTCGGTAGTTCAGGAGCACGATAGCCGCAATGCACAATATTTACTATTGGCTACAAGGCGTATCCGGATGTTGGAAAAATCCGTCCTGACAGGGGTTTTTTCGCCAAAGACTAAGCCATAAGGATTAGGCCATGTCTCTCGATTGCCACACCAGGGTGGCGGCGGCCAGGTCTTCGAGCGCGCTTCCGACGGCCTTGAACACGGTGCGCTCCTCGGCGCCGGAGCGGCCCGGGCGCTCTGCGCGGCAAAGGGCGGCGAGGGTGCCGCCGACGTCTTCCGCCCGCAGCGTGCCGGCGGCGATCGCATCGAGCAGGTCGCCGGATTTCTGCAGCGCCTCGTCGGTGTCGACGAAGGTGCGGGCACCCGCAAAGCACTGCGCATCGGCCTCGCGCATGGCCGGAGTGAAACTGCCGATCAAGTCCAGGTGCGAGCCCGGTGCCAGCCATTCGCCGCGCACCAATGGCGAGGTGGCCAGCGTGGCGCAACTCACAATGTCGGCTTGGCGCACGGCCGCTTCCAGGTCGGTGACGGCTCGCGCGTTCCAGCCCTCGGCGCGCCACTGTGCGGCCAGCGTCTCGGCGCCTTCGGCCCGGTGGTTCCACACCCACAATTCGTCGATGGGCCGCACGCTCGCATGCGCGGCGGGAAGCATGCGCGCGATGCGGCCGGTGCCCAGCACCAGCAACCGGCGTGCGTTCTCGCGCGCCAGGAACGACGCGCCCAGCGCCGAGGCCGCCGCAGTGCGGCGCGCAGTGATCTCGTTGCCGTCCATCATCGCCAGCGGCACGCCGGTGTGCGCGTCGTACAGCACATAGGTCGCATGCAGCCCGGGCAGGCCGCGCGCGCTGTTGCCCGGAAAGATGTTGATGGTCTTGATGCCCAGGAAGCCCGCATCGCTCCATGCCGGCATGATGAGCACCGTGCCCCTGTTCCCGCCGCCCGAGGCGGTCTCGATGCCATGCACATGGCGCGGCGGCACCTGCGCTCCGGCAACGAAGGCCGCGTGCAGTGCGGGCACCAGCCGCTCGAAGCTCAGGGGAGCGCGGGTGGCGGCCTCGTCGAAGTGTTTCATGGCGGTTGTCATTGCTGCAGCGGATGTTGTGCGGCCTCGAAGAATGCGGTCAGCGCCTTCCGGTAGGCGCCGCCGTAGCGCAGGGCTGTCATCGGTTCGAGGTGGCCCGCGCCCGGTACTTCGATCAGCCGGCGGGGCTCGCGCGCATCGGCCAGCAGGCGCCTCGAATGCGCGAGCGGAATCACCTGGTCGGCCGTGCCATGGATCAGCAACAGCGGAACGGGCGAAATGGCCGCCACGTACTTCGACGCCGCGTACTCGTCGCTCACCAGCATGCCCGCGCCCCACAGCTTTTCGTTGGCAATCGACGAATAGGAATAGAAGGTCGACTCGACGGCCACCGCTTTCACGCCCGCCCTGTTGCCCGAGCCCATCACCGCGATCGCGTTGGTGCCGCCCAGGCTCTGCCCGAAGAGAAACAGCCGCTCGGGGTCGATGTCGCCGCGTGAGCGCACATAGTTCAGCGCGGCATGGGAGTCCTCGAACACACCCCTGGGCTCCGGCTTGCCTTCGGACTGGCCGTAGCCGCGGTAGTCGAACACGAACACGTTGTAGTCCTGCTTCGGCAGCCAGGCCACGAAGCGCCAGTGCGTGCTCATGTTCTGCGCGTTGCCATGGAAGTGCACCACCGTGCCCTTGGCTTCCTTCGGGTTCTGGCGGTTCTCCGCGGGCAGGAACCAGCCGCTCAGGCGCGTGCCGTCGGCACTGGCGAACTGCACGCTCTCGTAGCGCAGGCCCAGCACGTCGGGTGTTTCGTAGCGCACGCTGTCGGGGTAATAGAACAGCGACTGGACGCAGCCCGCCAGCATGAGCGGCAGCGCACACAGCGCCAGCCTTTTGCACCATCGGCGGACTGAGCGGTTCGTCATGGCTGTTTGCCCGAGGCGGCCGCGCGATTTTCCGCGAGCATGTTGCAGAAGAGGGCGCCCTGCTCGATGGCGTCGTCGAGCGCGACGTGTGTGTGCGGCAGCTTGTCGAACCAGCGGCGTGGCATCGCGCGCTTGGTGCTTTCGCGGTAGTCGAGCCCGAGCATCGCCATCGCGAACGACTTGACGTCGAGCGCCGAGTGGCTGAACGGGCTCTCGCCGGCGAAGCGCATCAGGTACCAGTAGATGAACAGGAAGTCGAAGCCTGCCGGGTAGGCGACGAACACCGGCCGCGCCGGCAGGCCCTTGAGCCAGCTCACGTAGTTCTTCATGGCGTGGGCCGGGTCCTGCAGGTCGGTGCGGCAGGCAGCCCAGGCCTCGGGCTGGGTCTTCCACCACGCGGCGGTTTTCGGGTCGGCCTCTGCGCCCGGCAGGGTGTGCAGGTTCGCGCTGAAGGTGGAAATGAGCTGCTTGTCGGCCGTGTAGGCGGCCGAGCCGAAGCTGAGCATCGAGTTCGGCCCGGGAATGGGGCCGTCGGATTCGACGTCCGTGCTTATGTAGATTTCCGACATGGGGCGCTAGTCGATTTCAAGGATGGACCCTACCGAGCGTTCGAGCTCCTCGACCAGCTCCGGGTCCATGTACTTGTAGTCGTCGGGAATGTCGAGCACGTGGATCGGCTTGCCTTCGAGCATCCGCGTGAACTCGGCCACCAGCCGCGACTTGTGTTTTTCTTCCATCACGAGGATGACGTCGGCCCATTCGATGTCGTCGACGGAAACTGTATGCCGCGCATTCGGACTGGTGCCGGCGGAGCGCGCGGAGATCAGCGGGTGCTTGCGCCAGATGCGTTCTGCGGTCGGGCTGCGCCACTGGTTGCGGCTGCAGATGAAGAGGACGTTGCGCATGGGTGCCGGTGCTTTGGGCAGTCGGAAGACGTGCATGTCCTGCCAGCGTCCCGACGAGTTTTCGATCAGCGTGACTTCGGTGCAGTTCGCATGCACGGCGCCCGATGCGAGAAGGCGTGCCTCCAATTCGGCAGCCGCCGCGTCCGCATCGAGCGCGTTGCCGTGCGCCACCGACAGATGCGGAATGACACCTTCGTGCTCGCCGCCATACGGCGGGAAATCGGGAAATGCATCCGCGAGCGCCAGTGTCATCTCGATGAAGGGGGCGGCCGGTTCCGGTGCGAGGTACGCGGTTTCGGGAAAGCGCCCGACCTTGCCCAGGGAGAAGGCAAACGAAGGCGTCCGATTCAGAGCCTGCCGCGCGTGCTCCAGCACTTCGGGTGTGATCAGCGCAGGGTCCATGAAAGGAACGAGCACCGTGACGTGCGCCGGTACGTCCAGTGCGACGGTCGCGTCGTAGCGGCGGCGCAGGTCCCCGACGAGAGGCTCGGCGGCGGGGACTTTCACGGCGAATGCAGAGATGGCCATCGCGGCGGAGGATAGCTCAGGCGTCGGCGATCCGGCCCCACTCGAGCCCATGCTTGGCGAGGTACTTGCGCAGCCTGTCTGCGTCGTTCACCACGCTGCGCTGCGCGCGTGAGGCCTGGAACAGCTGGCGGCCCGCATCCGACAGGCTGCGCGACTGCCGGCACACGCGCACCACCGCTTCGAGCTGCAACCGATCGAACAGGTCGAGCGCCCCCGCGCGTTCCTCGCCGAGCAGCACATCCAGGTCGACGTCGTTGCCCTCGGCCGGTGCAGCGGCACCGGCATGCTTCCACAGCCACCGCAGCCGAGCAATCTCCGCCTCGACCAGCGCCACCGGAATGCGTCCGCCATCGGCCAGCGTCGCCAGCCGCGTCACGCTCGCGGAGAGATCGCGGAAATTGCCGCTCCAGATCGCCTCGCCGTTCTGCGCAAAGCGCAGGTAGGCCGCGCGCGCCTCGGCGTTGAAGCGGACCACGCGATGGTTCTCCGCCGCGTGAATCGCCAGCAGGTGGTCGACGTTGGGCTCGATGTCCTCGGGCCGCTGCGCGAGGCCCGGCAGGTCATAGGTCCAGAGGTTGATGCGCGCGAACAGGTCTTCGCGGAAGCGCCCCTCGGCCACGTCGCTGCGCAGGTCGCGGTTGGTGCCGGCGATCAGCTGGAAGTCGCTTTCCACCTCCTTGTCGGCCCCCACGGGAAAGAAGCGCTTCTCCTCGATCGCCTTCAGCAGCATTGCCTGCTCATCAGGCCCGAGCTCGCCGATCTCGTCGAGGAAGAGGGCGCCCTGGTGCGCAGTGCGCAGCAGGCCCGCTCGGTCGGCCGCGGCGCCGGTGAATGAGCCCTTCCTGTGGCCGAACAGTGTCGAGGCCGCACCGTCGCCGCGCAGCGTCGCGCAGTTCACCTCCACGAACGGCCCCGTCATCTGGTGCCGCGCCTGCTTCAGTTCGAACATGCGCCGCGCCAGGAACGACTTGCCCGCACCGGTGGGCCCCACCAGCAGGATCGGCGCGCGCGAGCGCACGGCCACGCGCTCGATCTCGTCGATCAGCGCATTGAAGCGCGCATTGCGCGTGGCGATCCCGCTCTTCAGGAACGCAACCGCATCGCGCTGCTCCGCATCGAAGCGCCGCGCGATCACGTCGTAGCGCGACAGGTCGAGGTCGATCAGCGTGCACTTGCCGGCCTCGCCTTCGCGCTGCCTTTTGGGCGGCGAGGTCTGCGCCAGCACGCCGGGCACCACGCGCGATTCGGACAGCAGGAACATGCAGATCTGCGCCACGTGCGTGCCGGTGGTGATGTGCGTCCAGTACTGCTCGCGCTCGGTGTCGAAGGGATAGCCGCGCGCCCAGTCGTACAGGCGCGTGTAGACCTCGCCGAAATCCCACGGGTCCGCGAGATCGATTAGCACGAGGTTGACGGTGGTCTCGGGCGACACGGCGGTGATGTCGGCCTTCACCACCTCGGCCAGCGCCTTGTGCCGCAGCGTGTAGAGCAACTCCAGGCGCGAGACGACCATGTCCTCGTGCTGCGCAAGCGAGACCGTGGGGCGCCACTTGTTCCAGCGGCCCGCCCCCTGGCCGGCGTCGAGCTGGGTGCCTAGGAAGCCGATGATAACTATTGGCTTCATGGATAAAAGGCTAGCTAAGTTTATAAAAGAAACTGAATGCTAGCAGGTCGAGAACGGCATGCACCTGCAGGTCGAAAAAAGAATTTCGCTAGTCATATCAACAACTTGCGAGCTACCACCGCGTGTTTCTTCTTCGTCTTGCGCGGCCTGGCACAGCGCCTGCAATAGACAACCCGTCGGATGCAGTTCATCCGCTCGCAGGTGCCGCGTGAATGCGGTCCGGTGCCGCAGGCCAGATCCTGTCTTGGGCTCGCGGTATGCCGCTGTTGAACTGGCTGGCAACTGAACTTGTTTCAGTTCTGCTCATGGTTGAGCACCGTGCTGACCACACGGCGTTGTGGGTTCGATTCCCGCGAAAAACCCTGGCGGTGCTTGCATCGCCATCTGATGGGGCGAAAGCCCCCGCCCCGGCACACCGGAGCGATGGCGCAAGGCCCTGAAACCTTGCGGCGCGCGACACAGTGCCAAGCGCAGGCGGCTTGCGCACCGCGTGCGTGGCAAGGAATTGCGTGCAGCCATCGACGGCCGGAAAGGTGAGGGCGTTGCAAGTGCAACGAGGGAGGCACCCGCCGGACCGCGCGACCGCTGCACGACAGGCCTTGGCCGCCGCAGTGTCCGCCGCCTGCCCTTTCGAGGGCCTGGATCGAATGACCGTCTGAACGAACGAAACGAATAGCCGAACCGGACAACAAGGAGAAAAAGAATGCTGGGCTTCAACCAATACACCATCAAGAAGAACGAACGCGCGCTGCTGCTGCGCAACGGCGATTTCGAGCAACTGCTCGGCCCGGGAAAGCACCGCGTGTTCGCGGGCTTCGACACCATCCAGCTGCAACGCTTCTCGCTCGCCGAGCCGGTGTTCGAGCACGAGCTGGCCGACTACTTCCTGGCACGTGAGCCTGAGCTGATCGAGCGTGAGTTCGTGCACGTGTCGCTGGGCGAAACCCAAGTCGGCCTGCGTCATGAAGATGGCGTGCTGGTGCAGATCCTGCCGCCTTCGACCCGCAAGCTGTACTGGCGCGGGCTGCGTGAGCAGCGCATCGACGTGATCGATGTGTCCGCCGATGCGCGCCTGCCGGCCGACCTGCTGGCGAAGCTGCAGAGCGTGGCCCTGCGTCCGCGTGCGGTGCAGGGGCTCGACGGCGTGCTGCTGGTGCAGGTGCCCGAGTTCCATGCCGGCGTGCTGATGCTCGAAGGGCAGATGCAGGCGCTGCTGCCGCCGGGGAACCACGGCTTCTGGCGCTTCAACCGCCAGGTGTCGGTGACCTGCGTGGACCTGCGTTCGCAGATCGCCGAAGTGAGCGGCCAGGAAATCCTGACCCGCGACAAGGTGGGGCTGCGGCTGAACCTGTCGGCGGTGTGGCGTTTCACCGATGTGCGGCGAGCCATGGCGCAGATGCCGAAGCCGGCCGAGCACGTGTACCGCGAGCTGCAGTTCGGCCTGCGCGCCGCGGTCGGCGAGCAAACGCTCGACGCGCTGCTGGAGAACAAGGCAGCCATCGACCAGACGGTGCTGGCGCAGGTGCGCGAGCGGCTGGAGGGTTCGGGCATTGCGCTGGAGAGCGTGGGCGTGAAGGACATCATCCTGCCGGGCGAGATGAAGACCATCCTCGCCCAGGTGGTGGAAGCCGAGAAATCGGCCCAGGCCAACGTGATCCGCCGCCGCGAGGAAACCGCGGCCACGCGCTCGCTGTTGAACACCGCCAAGGTGATGGAGGGCAACCCCGTCGCCTTGCGGATGAAGGAACTCGAAACGCTGGAACGCGTGGCCGAGCGGATCGACAAGATCTCGGTGGTCGGCGGTCTGGACCAGGTGCTCAATGGACTGGTGACGCTTCGGCCGAACGGTTCTTGAGTTCTGAAGGAAAGGGATATGGGCACGCAGGCACAGAAGGGAGCGCCACTGCCAAAAATGTTGATATTGCCGGCAGTCCGGGTAGCACCGGATGCGGCGGGAAAGTCGGTCGACGAGCAAGGTTGAGGATGCAGGTGCTGGCTCCGATGACGGGTCTGTCACTGGCGCGCGTTTCCAATCGTCGACTGGGCCGCTGGATTCAAACACCACGGTCGCCGTATTGATGCGGGTTCGAATCCCGCCGTGTCCACCATTGGTGAGAAAGTACAGAGAGAGAAAGAGAGATGGAAATGGAAAAGAACTACAACCTGCACGAAGTCGAGAATGGCGTGCCCGTGAAGATGTGGACCCGCGGCGTGCCCGTGGAAGACGAGGCGCGCAAGCAGCTCGAGAACGCGGCCCGCCTGCCCATCGTGTTCAAGCACATCGCGGCCATGCCCGACGTGCACTACGGCATCGGCGCGACCGTGGGCTCGGTGATCCCGACCTTCAAGGCCATCATCCCGGCCGCGGTGGGCGTGGACATCGGCTGCGGAATGATGGCGTGCAAGACCACGCTGCACGCCAACGACCTGCCCGATAACCTGGGCCCGCTGCGTTCGGCGATCGAGAAGGCCGTGCCGCACGGCTCGAACCCCAAGCGCATGGGCCGCGACAAGGGCTCGTGGGAGACGCCTCCCAACGAAACCGACGCGGCCTGGGCCGGGCTGGTGGACGAGTTCGACGCGATCTGCGAGGACTACCCGCGCCTGAAGAACACCAACAACCACAAGCACCTGGGAACGCTGGGTACGGGCAACCACTTCATCGAGGTATGCCTGGACGAGGCTGGGTCCGTGTGGTTCATGCTGCACTCGGGTTCGCGCGGCGTGGGCAATGCCATCGGCACGCACTTCATCGAACTCGCGAAGAAGGATGCCGAGCTGCACCAGCGCAACCTGCCCGACCAGGATCTGGCGTACTTCGAGGAAGGCGCCAGGTACTTCGGCGACTACGTGCGTGCGGTGGGCTGGGCCCAGAAGTTCGCGCGAGCGAACCGCGAAGTGATGATGCAGCGCGTGGTCGCGGCCGTGCGCAGGGTCATCACCAAGCCCTTCGAGGCGCACGTGGAAGCGGTGAACTGCCACCACAACTACGTGAGCCGCGAGACGCACTTCGGCGAAGACGTGCTCGTGACCCGCAAGGGCGCGGTGAGCGCGAAAGCCGGCGAGCTGGGGATCATCCCCGGCAGCATGGGCGCGAAGAGCTTCATCGTGCGCGGAAAGGGCAACCCCGAGAGCTTCATGAGCTGCAGCCACGGCGCCGGTCGGAAGATGAGCCGTACCAAAGCGAAGAAGCTCTTCACCATCGCCGACCAGATCGCCGCGACCGAAGGCGTGGAATGCCGAAAGGACGCCGACGTGATCGACGAGATCCCGATGGCCTACAAGGACATCGACGCGGTGATGGAGGCGCAGAAGGACCTGGTGGAGGTGGTCTACACGCTCAAGCAGGTCGTATGCGTGAAGGGGTGAAAACGAGGCAGATCGGCGGCCCCATGGGGGCGGTGTTGTAGGAGGAAGGGTCTGGGCCCGCTTTCGCAACACCGTACGTATTGCGAAGGTTTGAAAGATGAAGAAAAGCAACAAGCAACGCCGCGCCGAAATCAAGGCGCGTCGCCTCGAACGCGCGGCTGCGTCGGCTGCACGTCTGCGCTTGCCGAATGTCCGCCCGCGGCCGGCCTTCGCATTTGCGATCGGCTGCGAGCCGGCGGATCGGCTCGTCCTGCGGAAGTACAACAACACCTACGGATTGCTGCCGGACTTCTATGTTGCGCGTCCCTTCACCTGCCGCGATTGCGGGGCCGAAGAACTGTGGACGGCGAAGCAGCAGAAGTGGTGGTACGAAGTGGTGCACGGACATATCGACAGCCGCGCCGTGCGATGCCTGGCATGCCGCCGCGCGCGACGCGAGCGCCTGTTCAATGCGGCACCGGGTGCAAACCTCCTGCGCGAGCAGACGCATCGTCTTCGCGCGTTGGGCGCGGTGAAACCGAATGCGCGAGCCGTGGCCGAAGTCGATGCCGCGCTTGAAAGCAAATGGTGGAGCCTGCGCGTCGTGGCGATCCAGGCGATGGGCCGCTGGGGAGGCGCGGAGAATCTCGAAAGGCTCAACGCATTCATGGCGGCCCGTCCGGAAGGCGGGCGCCGGTACTTCAGTTGGGCACGGGTCGCCGCGGACGCCGCGAAGAGCGCATTGATGCGCAGGGAGTGATTGAGATGATGATGAAGCTGACTTTCCTGGGAACCTCCTCCGGCACCCCCACGCGCCACCGCAACGTCTCGGGCCTCGCGGTGCAGACGGTGCTCGGCGCCGACTGGTTCCTGGTCGACTGCGGCGAGGGCACGCAGCATCGCGTGCTGCAAACGCCGCTGTCGCTGAACGACCTAGCCGCCGTCTGCATCACGCATGTGCACGGCGACCACTGCTATGGCCTGCCGGGGTTGCTCGCGAGTGCGGGCATGAACAAGCGCACGAAGCCGCTGAAGCTGATCGCGCCGCTGCCGGTGTGGGAGTGGTTCGAAGCCACGCGCCAACTGACCGACCTGCACCTGCCCTACGAGGTGGAGCACGTCGATCTGGAGAACCAGGCGCTGGTGTACGAAGCGCCCGGCGTCCGCATCGAGCGCCACCTGCTGCGGCATCGCGTACCGAGCCACGCCTATCGCCTGCAGGTCGAGACGCGGCGCATGCGGCTGAAGGCCGATGCGCTGCGGGCCGCCGGCCTTCCGCCCGGCCCCGCATGGCGCGCGCTGCAGACCGGCGAGGACGTGCCCTTCAACGGCGATGTGCTGCGCAGTACCGACTACACGGAAACGCAGGTCGACACGGCCGCCGCCGTGCTGGGCGGCGACAACGCCGAGCCCGCGCTGCTGCGCGATGCCTGCCAGGGTGCTCAGCTGCTGGTCCACGAGGCCACCTTCACGCAGGATGCGCTCGACAAGGTCGGCCCCGGGCCGATGCACAGTTCCGCGCGCATGCTGGCCGAGTTCGCGCAAGCCGTGGAGGTGCCGAACCTGGTCCTCACGCATTTCAGCGCACGCCACCAGAACGAAGAGGGCATGGCGGCGCTGATGGCGGAGACGCAGGTGCATTACCGCGGGCATGCGTTCCTGGCCAACGACCTGGATGTTTACGAACTCGACAGTGCCGGCAACGTGGCCGTCACCCGAGCCTGATGAGAGAAGAAGAAAAGAAGAAAGTCATGAACACCGAAAAGGAATTCCTGCGCTCCGCCCACCCCATCGAGCCCGCCATGCGCGCGCAGATCATGGACGCCCTGCGCGACATCGAAGCGAAGAACGACGTGAGCGTGCTGTTCGCTTGCGAATCCGGCAGCCGCGGCTGGGGCTTCGCCTCGCCCGACAGCGACTACGACGTGCGCTTCATCTACGTCAACCGGCTGCCGTGGTACCTCACGGTGCGGCCGCGCCGCGACGTGATCGAGGTGCCGATCAGCGGCGACCTCGACATCAACGGCTGGGACCTGCGCAAGGCGCTGGGCCTGATGCGCGAGTCGAACCCGACGCTGCTCGAATGGCTGCGCTCGCCCATCGTGTACCGCGACGACATGGTGGCGATGCCGCGTTTCCGCGCGCTGTCGGAGGCGGTGTTCTCCAACGCGCGCGGCTGGCACCACTACAGCTCGATGGCGAAGAAGAACTTCCGCGAGCATCTGCAGGCCGGCGAGGTGCGCTACAAGAAGTATCTCTACGTGCTGCGCCCGCTGCTGGCCGCGCGCTGGATCCGCTCGCAGCCCGGCGTGCCGCCGATGCGCTTCGCCGACCTGGCGCAGCGCACGCTCGATGCGGCACGCGACGCCACGCTGATCGACGAGATCAACGCGCTGCTCGAGGTGAAGATGCGCGCCGCAGAGGCCGCGACCAGCCCGCGCTGGCCCGGCATCCATGCGTTCATCGAGTCGGAGCTGGCGGCCAACGCGGCCGAGCCGGTCACGCCGCTGCCGCAGGCCGAAGAGGCCGGCCTCGACGCGTTCCTGCACGAGACGGTGCTGCGCTTCGACAAACAAGAACAGGAGGCTGCGCATGGTTGACCTCGACGGCTCGCTGGGCGAGGGCGGCGGCCAGATCCTGCGCACCAGCCTCGCGCTGTCGGCGGCCACGGGCCAGCCGCTGTCCATCGAGAAGATCCGTGCCGGCCGCGCCAAGCCGGGCCTGATGCGCCAGCACCTCGCGTGCGTGAACGCGGCCGCTGAAATCAGCGGCGCGAAGGTGGAGGGCGCGCAGCTCGGCTCGCAGTCGCTGCGCTTCGCGCCCGGCCCGGTGCGCGCGGGCGAGTACCGCTTTTCGATCTCCAGCGCGGGCAGCTGCATGCTGGTGCTGCAGACCGTGCTGCCGCCGCTGCTGCTTGCCGGTGCGGCCAGCCGCGTGCACCTGAGCGGTGGCACGCACAACCCGATGGCACCGCCGTTCCATTTCCTGGAGCGTGCCTTCGCGCCATTGGTGCGCCGGCTGGGCGCCGACCTGCAGCTGACGCTGCGCCGCTGCGGCTTCTATCCGGCCGGTGGTGGCGAGGTAGAGGCGACCATCGTTCCAGCGGCCGGCGCGCTGCAGCCCTTCGACCTGATGGCGCGCGGCGAACATCGGTCGAGCCATGCCGAATGTCTGGCGCCCGGGCTGCCGCGCCATGTGCCGACGCGCGAGCTCGGCACGCTGGCCGGCGCGATGGGCTGGTCCGGCGAGCAGCTGCGTTTCGGCACTGCGCGCCAGAACGAAGGTCCCGGCAACGCGTTGCTGGCGACGCTGGCGTACGAGCACGTCACCGAGGTGTTCACGGCCTTCGGGGAGAAGTCGCTGAGCGCCGAACAGGTGGCGCATGGCTTGGTGAAGGAGCTGCGCGAATTCCAGAAGAGCGAGGCCGCGGTCGGCCCGCATCTCGCGGATCAGCTGGCGCTGCTGCTGGCGCTCGCCGCCTGGCAGGGCAAGAAGGCCTGCGCCTTCACCTGCAGCGAGGTGACGGAGCACACGCGCACCAACTGCGCGGTGATCGAGCGCTTCCTGCCGGTGCGCTTCGCGATCGTCGAAAGCCGCCAGATCTGCACGGTGCGGGTCTCGCCGGCCTGAGGAGGAGCTTCTCGATCGGGTAAGCGGAAAAGTCCTTTCCATTCCTGTTGTTGAATGAGGAGCGGCCCGGCGGGATACTCGCGCGATGGGCAGCCGGCACCGGTTGCCTCGTGAACATTCGAGAGACAGCAAAGCCATGACCATCCCCTCGTTCGTCTACAACAGCGTGCCGCAGCGCGTGGTGTTCGGCGCCGGTTCGCTGCAGCACCTGGCGCGCGAGATCGATGCGCTCGGTGCGCGCCGGGCGCTCGTGCTGTCCACGCCCGAGCAGCGCCCGCAGGCCGAGCGCGTGGCCGACATGCTCGGCAGCCATGCGGCCGGTGTGTTCGATCGCGCCGTGATGCACGTGCCCATCGAGACCGCGCGCGAGGCGCGCGAGGTGGCGGCCCGGCTGGGCGCGGATTGCGCCGTGGCCATCGGCGGTGGTTCGACCACCGGGCTGGGCAAGGCCATTGCGCTCGATTCGGGCCTGCCGATCCTCGCCATCCCGACCACCTACGCGGGCTCCGAGATGACGCCGATCTACGGCATCACGGAAGCCGGCATGAAGAAGACGGGCAAGGACTTCAGGGTGCTGCCGCGCACGGTGATCTACGATCCCGAGCTGTCTTCGAGCCTGCCCGTGGGCATCAGCGTGACCAGCGGCATCAACGCCATCGCGCATGCGGCAGAAGGGCTCTACGCGGTCGATTCGAATCCGATCATGGACCTGATGGCTCAGGAAGGCATTGCCGCACTGGGCCGCGCGTTGCCCGCCATCCGCGCCACGCCGCACGATCCGGGCGCCCGCAGCGATGCGCTTTACGGCGCATGGCTCTGCGGCACGGTGCTCGGCAACGTCGGCATGGCGCTGCACCACAAGCTGTGCCACACGCTGGGGGGCAGCTTCAACCTGCCGCACGCCGAGACCCACACCATCGTGCTGCCGCACGCACTTGCCTACAACGCCGAGGCGGCGCCGCAGGCCATGGCGCGCATCGCGAAGGCACTGGGGGGGAGTAGCGCCGCGCAGGCCGTGTACGACCTCGCGCGCGACAACGGCGCGCCGGTCGCGCTGCGCGACATCGGCATGAAGGAATCGGACCTCGACCTGGCCTGCGAGCACGCGCTCAAGAACCAATATCCCAATCCGCGCCCGCTGGAGCGCGCTGCGATCCGCTCCTTGCTGCAGGACGCCTGGGAAGGTGCGCGGCCCTGAGCCGGCGGAGCAGGGCCGCGCTGCTGTTTACAGGCCGGCCTGGCGCGTGAACGAAACCGTCGGCTTCTTGTAGGCCGAGGGCACTTCGTCGCGGTAGAAGGCGCGGCGATCGAGGCTTTGCAGCGGGTTGTGCGCGGCGGCCACGGCCTGGTCGCGCACGGCGCTGCGGTCGAGCGTGGAGTTGACGGCCACGGTGCCTTCGGCGGCGCTGTCCGAGTAGCGGTTGCCCTCGCGCGCGGCGGCAATGGCTTCGGCCTTCACGTCGGCACGGCTGGCGAACGGGATGATGGCCTGCACGCCTTCGTAGCTTTCGGCATGTGCGCCGACAGCGCCCAGCAGGGCGAGAGCGGCGGCGGAAGCGGCGATGAGTTGCCTGGTGTTCATGGGAGTCCCTTTGGATGTCTGTGTGGGCGGCGGACATTCGTCGTTGCCACGAGATGCAGTGTGAAACCGCATCGTGGTTCGCGCTGTGCGTTTGCGCACCGCTTTCGGCGATCAAGCAGGTGCGCGGAGCACTGCGAGCGGTTCGGAGCGGCCGCGTACGGTGAGCGTTTCGACTGCGCCCATCGCATCCGCTGCGCCGGCTTGCTCGGCCGCGAACAGCGACACGACGAGGCGCGATGCCGCGGTCTTCGAGTGGTCCTGCAGCCGGCTCGCGGTGTTGACCACTTCGCCGATGGCGGTGAAAGTCGTGGTCTCCAGGTAGCCCACTTCACCCACCGCGGCCCGGCCTGCATGCAGCCCCATGCCGAACTCCAGCCGTTGGCCGAATTGCGCCTCGAAGCCTTCGCTCCATGCGTCCATGCGCTGGCCGATCAGTTCGGTGGCGCGCAGCGCCTGCCTGCAGGCGGTGGGAAGGTCGCACTCGAGCCCGAAGATCGCCATCACGCTGTCGCCGATGAACTGGTTGGGCACGCCGCCGCTCTCGCGCACGGCTGCACCCACGGTGGCGAAGTAGCGGTCGAGCACGTAGGCCAGGTCGAAGGGCCACTGCCGCTCCGACAGGCCCGACCAGCGCCGCAGGTCGACGAACAGGATCGCCACGTCGCGCTCGCGCCCGAAGCTGCCGACCGGCGCGGGCCGGCCTTCATTGGGCAGCGGCGCGAACAGCGGCGTGACCTCGATGTCGCCGCGTGGGCGCAGCTGGCAGGCGAGGCGCACGTCGGCCGGTGCGCGCACGCGTTCGAGCGTGCGCTGCTCGTCACGGCCGGGCTCGCCGATGTGCTCGGCCTGGCCGGCCACGCGCACGCGGCAGGTCGAGCAGCGCGCACGCCCGCCGCAGATCGAGACGTGTGCGACGCCGTGTGAGCGGCTTGCCTCCAGCACGCTCCAGCCGCGCGGCACCTGCACCGTGCGACCGGGATAGCGCAGCGCCACGGACGGCTGCCGCGACCAGCGTGCCAAGCCGTTGCGTCCCCAGCGCGCCGCGAGCAGCGCGACCAACGCCAGGCCGTAGAACCACTTGATGCCGCCTTCGGCCGCATTGAGAGCCCTGCCCTGCGCGGGCGTCGGCAGCGTGACCGGCGGCACGCCGGTCCACTGGAACTCGCGCCCCATCGACACGAAGCCCATCGCCGCCGTCAGCGGCAGCGCCACCGCAACGGCCAGCAGCAGATGAGAGAAGCGCCGCCAGGCCGGTTTCACCCGCAGCGCGAAGTGCAGCCCCAGGCAGCCGTGGACCCAGGCTGCGAGCATCATCACGAGCTGTGCGGCCGCGCCTTGCCAGTCCCACAACCCCCAGACCACACGCACGTACGAGCCTTCGATGCCATAGGCCAGGTAGGCGCCGCGCATGGCCGTGAGGTGCGTGGCCAGCAGCAGCGGCAGTGCGAAGCCGAGCAGCACGCGCAGGCCTTCGAGCGGCGGCATGCGCAGCGTGCGGCGCTCCCACAGGGCGACCACGGCCAGCGCCAGGTGCACGGCGGCCGCGCCATACAGCAGTACCGTGCCCGGCAGGCTGTGCCAGAACTTCTGCACGCCACGCAGCACGGTCTCGGCCGCGGCAAAGGAATAGATGCCCAGCGAATGGTTCAGCAGGTGCGCCGTGACGTAGGCCATCAGCACCAGCCCGCTCGCCCAACGGAGATTGCGCCGTGTCGGCGGTCTCAGCGGAAAAATGGGGCCCGAAGGGGTGCGGAGGGAACGTCTGTCCATGAACGGGTTCGAAGCGGCACCCGAGCATAATGCGCGCGCCCCCACCGACCCCCGGCATGGCCAAACCTGAACCTTCCTCTCCCCGCTCCAGCCTTGCACTGCGCCAGATCGCACTGCTCGGAGGCCTTTCCGACCGGCGCCTGGACCTGCTGGCCCAGCAATGCCTGTGGCACAGCGTGGAGGCCGGCAAGCCCTTGCTGCTGCGCGCCGAGCAGCAGGGCGAGGTGTTCCTGCTGGTGTCGGGCCGGGTGCGGGTGACGACCTATTCGGCCAACGGCCGGCAGGTCACCTTCCGCGATTCCGAAGCCGGCGAGCACTTCGGCGATATCGCCGCCATCGACGGCGGCCCGCGCTCCGCCGACGTGGTCACGCTGGAGCCCAGCGTGGTCGCCAGCCTCGACCGCGCCGCCTTCATGGCCCTGCTGCGCGATGAACCGCTGGTGGCCGAGCGGGTGATGCTGAGGCTGGCGTCATTGGTGCGCCAGCTGTCGGAGCGCGTCATCGACCTGAGCACCCTCGGCGTGCAGAACCGGCTGCATGCCGAACTGCTGCGCCTGGCCCGCGCAGCCGGTGTCGAGGACAACCAGGCTCGGCTCGACCCGGCGCCCAGGCACGCGGCGCTAGCGAGCCAGATCAGTACCAACCGCGAGCAGGTGACGCGCGAGCTCAATGTGCTGGTGCGCAGCGGCGTGCTGCGCAAGGACGACAAGGCGCTGCTGGTGGCCGACGTGGCCCGCCTCGAAGCCATGGTCTCGCAGGTCAGGGGCGATTAGTGCTCTCCCCCAGGGCTTCGCGCACTTTGTGCCGCAGCGCCAACCCCCTTCCGGGGGCAATACCGGCGGCCCGGCAAAGCCGGTTCCGCGGTATTCCACGAATGATTCGCGGGTTTGCTCAGTTCCAGCGGCCGTTGCGTCCGCCGACGGAGAAGCGGCCGGCGCCCAGCAGCACCACCGTCAGCGCGCCGAACAGGTACAGGCCCTGCAGTTCCAGTGCCCAGCCGCCCTGCTTGGTCATTGCGAACAGGTCGGCCATGTGCACGAGGCCGAAGGCCACCAGCATGTTGATGACCACCACGGCGGCCGCAGCGCGAGTGAAGACGCCGGCAATCATCAGCAGCGGCGCGGCGATCTCGCCCACGTACACGAGGTAGGCCAGCCCGCCCGGCAGGCCGGCCTTGGCCAGCATGCCGCCGATGAAGCCCACGCCGGCCGACAGCTTGAAGATGCCGTGCAGCAGCACCAGGAAGCCGACCGTCACGCGGATCAGCAGCTTGCCGGAATCGTCCAGCGTGGAGGGAGAGAGAGCAGACAGCGGCGATGCGATCGGCGCATGCGCTGTGTTGGCGGCCTGGGTGTTCATGGCTGGTCCTTGGAAATGGAGGACCGCCGCGGAATGCGACGGTTGCGGTTCCAGTGTGCGGAGCTGCCGAAAACCCGGATGTGCGTTTACGCACATGTTTTGGCGGAAAGGCCCGTCAGCGCATGCCGAAGTGCCCGGTCCATTTCCGCTCGTACTCCATCTTTGCGAAGTGCGCGGCCATGAAGTCGATGAAGCTGCGCACCTTCGCCGACAGGTGCTTGCGGCTGGGATACGCGAGGTTGATCGTCAGGTGCGGCAGGTCCCAGTCTTCCAGCGTAGGTACCAGCCGGCCGGCCACGATGTCTTCGTACACGATGTAGGTCGGCTGCACGAGGATGCCCATGCCGTCGAGCGCGGCGGCGCGCAGCACCTGGCCGTCGTTCGATTCGAGCAGCCCCGTGACCGGCACCGTGTGCGTTTCCCCGTCCCGGCTGAAGCGCAGCTCGTTCGGGTTGTTGGCGTGGGTGTAGATCAGCAGCTTGTGCTGCTTCAGCTCGTCCAGCGTCTTCGGAAAGCCATGCTGCGCGAAGTAGCGCGGCGAGGCCGCGAGGATGCGCCGCGTCTCGCCGAGCCGGCGAATCGTCACGTTGGAGTCGGGTTCGTACTCGCGCGTGCGGATCGCCACGTCGATGTTGTTGTCGATCAGGTCGAAGTAGCGGTTGGCGGCTTCCACGTGCACCCTCACGCCGGGGTAGCGCTGGGTGTACTCGCGCAGCAGCGGCGCGATGTGGTGGACCGAGAACGAGAGCGAGGCCGTGACGCGCAGCGTGCCCGTCGGGTGGAGCGCGGTGGCGTTCACCGTCGATTCGGCATCCGACAGGTCGGCCAGGATGGTGCGGGCGCGGGCGCAGAACTCGCGGCCGGTGTCGGTCAGGTACAGGCGGCGGGTATTGCGCTCGACCAGCCGCGCGCCGAGCCGGGCTTCGAGCGCGCCCAGGTGGCGGCTCGCGGCGGCGTTCGACAGGCCCAGCGCCTCGGCCGCGCGGCTCAGGCTGCCGGCATCGGCGATCTGCACGAGCAGGGCGATTTCGGTCCAGCGGTCCATGGGCGTTGTTTCCGGGGCTTGTCTTTGGTCGGGCCGGGCGATTTTGGCGCAGGGCGGGCGCGACCGTTCCGCTGGCCGGAAAAATCATTTGCGCCCAGATGCTTTCAGCGCAGCGGTGCGCGGCCTACAGTGCGTCGTATCCGACGACCAGACCCCATGGAGACAACCACGATGCGCAACCTCGACCAGGACAACATCACCCAGGCCGTGCTCGCGCGCTTCGCCGACACGCCCGACCCGCGCCTGCACGAGATCATGACCAGCCTTGTGCAGCACCTGCACGCCTTCGCGCGCGAGGTGAAGCTCACCGAGGAAGAATGGTTCCAGGGCATCCAGTACCTGACCGCCACCGGCCAGAAGTGCGACGACAAGCGGCAGGAGTTCATCCTGCTGTCGGATGTGCTGGGCCTGTCGATGCTCACCATCGCGATGAACAACGACAAGCCGGCGGGCTGCACCGAGGCCACCGTGTTCGGCCCCTTCTACTTCGACGGCGCGCCAGAGTACGAGCACGGCGACGACGTGGCCAACGGCGCCGAGGGCGAACCCTGCGATGTGTTTGCCACGGTGCGCGGCCTCGATGGCGAGCCGGTGCCCAACGCCGTGGTCGACGTGTGGCAGGCCGACGCGGGCGGCCACTACGACGTGCAGCACCCCGGACTCGACCACGCCGAGAACCGCGGCACGCTGCGCACCGGGCCCGATGGCTCGCTGCATTTCCGCAGCGTGGTGGCGGTGGCGTATCCGATCCCGGTCGACGGCCCCGTGGGCGACCTGCTGCGTGCCACCAGGCGCCACCCGTGGCGGCCCGCGCACCTGCATTTCAAGATCGAGGCACCGGGCTACGAGCGGCTCATCACCCATGTGTTCCGCGACGGCGACGAGTGGCTCGACTCCGACGCGGTGTTCGCGGTGCGCCAGTCGCTGGTGGCGCCATGGACGAAGCAGGCCAACGGCCGCTGGCGGCTCGATTTCGATTTCGTTCTCAACCCGCTGAAGCAGCCCGCCTGACCAGGCTGCGCCCTGTCCTGCTACGCTTGCGAAGCCTGCCACCCGGCAGGCTTTTTTCTGCGCTTTCCCTTCCCATGGCCTTTCCCCTGATCACCGACCCGCATTTCTACGCGGTCGCCATTCCCGCCGTGCTGCTGCTCGGCATCAGCAAGAGCGGCTTCGGCGCGGGCTTCGGCTCGCTCGCGGTGCCGATGATGGCGCTGGCCGTCACGGTGCCGCAGGCGGCGGCCATCCTGATGCCGCTGTTGCTGCTGATGGACGTGCTGGGCATTGCCGCATTTCGGCGCGACTTCGATCGCTCGCTGCTCAAGTTCCTGATTCCGTTCGGGCTGCTGGGCACGGTGATCGGCACGCTGTTGTTTCGCGCGCTGCCGGCGCACACGGTGGCGGGCATCGTGGGCGTGTTCACGCTGCTGTTCCTGGCGCAGCGGCTGCTGTTTCCGCCGAAGCCCGACGACCCGCTGCCTTCGCGCGGCGTGGGTGCGGTGCTGACCACGGTGTCGGGCTTCACCAGCTTCATCGCGCATGCGGGCGGGCCGCCTATCAACGCTTACGTCATCCCGCTGCGGCTCTCTCCGGTGATCTTCACGGCCACCATGGCCTATTTCTTCTTCGTGGTGAATCTCAGCAAGTGGATTCCCTATGCGTGGCTCGGCCTGCTCGACTTCCGCACGCTGGCCACGTCGCTGGTGCTGATGCCGATCGCTCCCTTGGGCGTGTGGGTCGGCATCCGCATTGCGCGGCGCATCGATGCGACGTGGTTCTATCGCTTCGTGTACCTGGGGATGCTGCTGACGGGCCTGAAGCTCGTCCATGACGGGTTCATTGGCTAACCCCCAGGCTTCGCGCACTTCGTGTCGCTGCGCCACCCCCCTTGCAGGGGGCAACACCTGCGGCCCGGCAAAGCCGGTTCCGCGGTGTTCCCGAAAGGGGTCAAAACTCGACTATGGACTTGAAGCCGCCGAAGATCATCCGCTTCGCATCGAAGGGCATCGTCTTCGGGTCCATCGCAGTGATGCGCGGGTCGGCCATCACCTTCGCGTTCACCGTGTCGCGGTGCTTGCGCGATTTGTAGGTGATCCACGAGAAGGCCACCGTCTCATCGGGCTTCTGTTTCACGCTCTGCGGAAACGAGGTCAGCTTGCCGGGCTTCACGTCGTCGGCGATGCATTCCACGTATTCGAGCGCGCCGTATTCCATCCAGACCTTGCCGGCCTTGCGCGCGAGCTTGCGGTAGGCCTCTACGTCCGCGGTGGGAACGGCGACGATGAAGCCGTCTACATAACGAGCCATGAGTGTTCTCCTGAACAAAGAGTGGAAGCGTTGGAGAAAGAAAACCGGCGGTTGCGACATGGCGTGCGGATGTTCACGACGCCGTGCCGCCCGCCGTCCCGCGGGGTGCTGCTTCTTCGTTGTTCTGCGCCTGCCCCGGCATGGCGGTGCGAAGCAGCAGGGCCCCGATCAAACCCGCCGCCGCCGCGAACACGGCACCGACGAGAAACGCAAGGTTGTAGCCCCCGGTGAGTGCCAGCGGCATCTGCGCACCGGCGGCTTCCATCGATGCGGAGCGCGCGGCCGCGGCGCTGGCCAGCACGGCCAGGCCCAGCGCGCCGCCCATCATGAACGAGGTGTTGACCACGCCCGAGGCCAGGCCCGAATCGGCCGGACTCACCTCGCTCATGGCCGCCAGCAGCACCGGGTTGAAGGCCATGCCCGCGCCGAGGCCCAGCAGCATCATGCCGGGCAGCACGTCGACCACGAAGCTGCCGTTGACCGGTGCGCGCGCGAACAGCGCCAGCCCGATGGCCGCGAGCCAGAGCCCGGCCGCCAGCGGCTTGCGGATGCCGAAGCGCATCACGATCTTCGCGGAGAGGCCGAGCGAGAACACCGCCATGATCACGTTGGCCGGCAGGAAGGCCAGGCCGATCTGCATCGGCGTGTAGTTCAGCACCAGCTGCATGTAGAGCGCCGAGATGAAGAACCACGCGAACATGGCTGCGGCCCACAACACGCCCACCACGTTGGCCACCGACACGCTGCGCAGCCTGAACAGGCCCAGCGGCATCAGCGGATGCCGCACGCGCGCCTCGATGGCGATGAAGATCGCCAGCAGCACCACGGCCGCGCCGAGCAGGCCAACCGTTTGCGTAGAGCCCCAGCCCGCCTCGTTGCCGTTGACCACGCCGTACACCGCGAGCATCAGCGACAGGGTGACGGTGACGGCGCCGGCCACGTCGAGCTTCTCGCCATGCGCATGGCCGCGCGCGCTCGGCAGCAGCGCCACGCACAACGCGTACACGGCCACGCCGATCGGCAGGTTGACGAGGAAGATCCAGTGCCAGCTCAGCGTGCTCGTGAGCAGGCCGCCCAGCAGCACGCCGATGCTGCCGCCGCCCGCGCAGACGAAGCCGTACACGCCCATTGCCTTGGCGCGGTCGGCGGGCTCGGTGAAGAGATTCATGATCAGCGAGAGCGACACCGCCGAGACCACCGCGCCGCCCAGGCCCTGCACCGCGCGCGCCGCCACCAGCAGGCCCTGCGAGGTCGAGACCCCGCAGGCCAGCGATGCCAGCGTGAACAGCACCAGGCCCGCGAGGAACACACGGCGGTGGCCGTACAGGTCGCCGAGCCGGCCTCCGAGCAGCAGGAAGCCGCCGAAAGTCAGCATGTAGGCGTTCACCACCCAGACCAGCGAGGTCTCGGTGAAGCCAAGGTCGGTACGGATCGAGGGCAGCGCCACGTTCACGATGGTGGTGTCGAGCACGATCATCAGGACGCCGAGGCACAGCACCATCAATGCGAGCCAGCGCTTGCGGCTGTCGAGTTGGTTGGTCATGGGAAGCGGTTTTCTTGAAGCAGGAAGGGGACGGCTCAGACCAGCGGCTTGCCGCCGTTGATGAGCCACGGAGTGCCGAAGCGGTCGGTCACCATGCCGAAGCCTTCGACCCAGAAGGTCTTCTCGAAGGGCATTCCGACGTGGCCGCCTTCGGCGAAGGCGCCGAAGACGCGGCGGGCCTCGGCCACGGTCTCGATGGTCAGCGCGACGCCGAAGCCCTTCATGCCTTCGTACGGCTGGCCGGGCATGGAGTCGGAGGCCATGAGGATGCCCTGGCCGTAGGCGAGCGAGGCATGCATGATGCGCTTCTTCGCCTCGGGCGGGAACTGCTCCGTGTCGGGCGCTTCGCCGACGGTCATCATCATCTGCATGGTGCCGCCCAGCGTCTTCTCGTAGAAGCGCATGGCCTCGGCCGCGTTGCCGTCGAAGGTGAGGTAGGCGTGGATGTGGGGCATGATTTTTCCTTTCGGGAATTACTTTTCGGTGGCGGCCTTCAGGTTGGCGAGGCCCGTCTCGAAGTCCTTGCCGATCATCTGGTCCATGTTGAAGAAGATGCCCATGAGCTTGGCGACATAGGGGCTCGGACCGTACATGGCCCAGGCGACCTGCGTTGCATTGCCCTGGGGCTGCAGCGTGAATTCAGCGGTGTTGTGGCCCTCGAAGGGCTTGATGAAGTCGAGCTTGATCGCGACCTTCGACGAAGGCGCCGACTCCACGATCTCCATGCGGCCCGCGCCGGCCTTGTCGTTGCCTTCCCAGGCATAGGTCGCGCCCTTGCCGTTCGCGCTGCCGCCGAAGCTGCGCTTCATGGCGGGGTCGAGCTTCTCGTAGGGCGACCATGCGTTCCAGCGGTGGAAGTCGTCGATCAGCGCAAAGATCTTCTCGGCCGGCGCCTCGATGCGCGCGGTGCGCTCGACGCGGAAGGTGTCGGGCCGGGTGGCCGCGAAGATCAGCAGCGCGGCGATCGCGAGCACGACGACGAGGGCGATTTTCTTGAGCATGGCGGGGCTTTCGGGAGATTGGCTGTGCGAGCGGGTGCGATCAGGCAGGGTGCGCGACGACCAGCAGCCAGCCCACGCCGAAGCGGTCGGTCAGCATGCCGAAGTTCGAGGTGAAGAAGGTCGGGATCAGCGGCTGCGTGACCTGCCCGCCCTCGGACAGCGCGTTGAACCACTTGACGGCTTCGGCGTCGGTCTTGGCGGTGAGCGCGAGCATGATGCCCTCGAACTTCGCCTGGCCGGAGCAGCGGCCGTCCGAGGCCATCAGCTCGGTGTCGCCGATGCGGAACACCGCGTGCATCACCTTGCTGGCGTCGGGCATCGCGCCGCCGCAACTGGCGTCCGCGTTGCCCGAAGGGGCTCCGGCAGGCGCTTCGCTGTAGCGCATGAGCTGTACGACCTCGGCGCCGAGCGCCTTCTTGTAGAAGCCGAGCGCTTCGTCGCATCGGCCTTCGAACGAGAGGTAAGACTGGACTTTCATGGCGGTTCCTTTGAACTGGAGAGGTGATTCGGAAAGCCCCCGGTGTCATGGGCCGCAAACAATCGGATTACTTTGTGTACACCGTCCACAAAGAATAGCAGGGATAATGGACAGTGTCCACATGGAAATGAAATGAAGCTCAACAACGTCCCCGAGAGCCTGCCTCCCGCCCGCAGCACCTACCGGCACGGCGACCTGCGGCGGGCGCTGCTCGACGCAGGCATCGAACTGGCGCGCGACGGCGGCCCGGGTGCGGTGGTGCTGCGCGAAGCCACGCGGCGTGCGGGGGTCGTGCCGAACGCGGCGTACCGGCACTTCGGCAGCCGGCAGGAGCTTTTGCTGGCGGTGCGCGCGGCCGCGCTGGCCGCGGCTGCGATCGCGATGGAGAAAGAACTGGCAGTGCTGCCTTGCGATCAGCCTCCGGCCGATTTCGCGCGCGCACAGCTGCGCGCCATCGGCACGGCCTATCTGCGCTTCGCGCAGGCCGAGCCCGGTTTGTTCCGCACGGCATTCGTGTTTTCCGATGAAGGCAGCGGTGAACTCGGTGCCGGGAAAGCCGGCGCGAGCGGGCTGGACCCGTTCCAGCTGCTGGGCAAGGCCATCGACCGGCTGGCGGACGCGGGCGTGCTCGACCCGGCGCGGCGCCCGAATGCCGAATACCTCGCATGGAGCGCGGTGCATGGGCTGGCGCTGCTCATCATCGACGGGCCGCTGCGCGGCATGGATGCCGAGGCGGCCCATGCGCTCGGACAGCAAGTGATCGATATGGTCGGGCGAGGTCTCTGAAGCCTCGGAGGCCTTGGAAGCCTAGAGATAGATCTTCTGCAGCAGCCTGATCAGCGTCTCGCGCTCGCGGGAGGTGAGCCTGGCGCTGGCGTCGGCTTCCAGTTGCACCACGGTCTGTTCGGCCTCGCGGATCAGCGTTTCGCCGGCGGCCGTGAGGTGCAGGCCGACGGCGCGGCCGTCGTGCGGGTGGGGGCGGCGTTCGATGAGGCCCCGGCTGTCCAGCGTGGCCACCAGGCTCACGAGGTTCGGCGGCAGGATGTCCAGCGTGTTGCACAGCTGCCGCGACGTGGCGCCCGGGTTGTGCGCCAGCAGCGAGAGCACCGAGAAATCGATCTGCTTGAGGCCGTAGGGCGCCATGCGCTCCGCGAAGAAGGCGCTGACGATCAGCCATGCCCGGCGGGCGTTGTAGCCGACCAGCGTTTCGAGCATGCGGGCATCGAGCCGCTCAGGCCTGCCCTGCGGCGCCGCGGCCTGCTCGCCTTTCGCGGAGACGGATTTCGAGGAGGAAGCCATGGGACTAGAGCGTAACCGCCTGCGTGCGTACGGGGTGCCTACCGTGCGACACCTTGCGTTTACGCCGCTTGGGTGTGCGCCACGGCCTCGCAGGCCCGCTTGACGATGCCCAGCCGCATCTCGAACTCGGGCAGCACCCAGCGGCGGAAGGCGCCGGCCGTGCGCGCCCGTGCGGCGTCTTGCGGGGCGGCGGCCTCGATGCGGGCCCAGGCCCACGCCATCATCGCGAGCATCGTCACGCGCAAGTAGTCGTCGGCTATTTCGTACGGCAGCACGGTGTCGGCTTGCGCCGCAATCGCCACCGTGGTGCCCAGGTAGCGCAGCTGCGCCAGCCGGCGCTGCGCGTCGGCATCGGCTTCACGCGAGGCATCGAGCATGTCGCGCAGCTCGAGCAGCACGGCCGACATGGCGGCGGCACCGTCGGGCAGCACCTTGCGCACCAACAGATCGATGGCCTGGATCTCGTTGGTGCCCTCGTAGATCATGGTCACGCGCGCATCGCGCACGATCTGCTCGATGCCCGATTCGCGAACGTAGCCGTGGCCGCCGAACACCTGCAGGCATTCGCTCGCGCCGTGGAAGGCTTGCTGGGTGCATGCGGCCTTGAGCACCGGCGTGACGAACGCGCACCAGCGCTGCGCTTGTTCGCGGGCCTTGGGATCGGCGTCGTGCGTGGCCACGTCGAGCATCAGCGCGCTGCGGTAGGCGAGGGTGCGCGCGCCGTCGATCCAGGCGCGCTGCGTGTCGAGGATGCGGCGCACCGCGGGGTGCTCGGCGATCAGGTCGGCGGGCTCGCCGCCGCGGCTGGCAGGCACGGGGCCGGGCGCACGCATCTGGCGGCGTTCGGCGGCGTAGGTGTCGGCCTTCTGCCATGCGGCGTCGAGCAGGCCGATGCCCTGCAGCGCCACGTGCAGGCGCGCGGAATTCATCATCACGAACATCGCGGCCAAACCGCGGCCGGGCTCGCCGACCAGCCAGCCGACGGCATCGTCGAAGCGCATCGTGCAGGTGGGGCTGCCGTGCAGGCCCATCTTTTCCTCGATGCGCTCGCAGTGCACCGCATTGCGGGAGCCGTCTGGCAGCAGCTTGGGCACGAGCACCAGCGACAGCCCCTTGGGGCCGGCAGGCGCATCGGGCAAGCGGCACAGCACGAGGTGCACGATGTTCGGCGTCAGGTCGTGTTCGCCGCCGGAAATGAAGATCTTGCCGCCGTTCACCCGCAGGCTGCCGTCGGCCTGCGGTACTGCGCGCGTGCGCACCTGGCCCAGGTCGCTGCCCGCATGCGCCTCGGTGAGGCACATCGTGGCGAGCCATTCGCCGGTGGCGATCTTCGGCAGGTAGCGTTGCTTCAGTTCGTCGCTGCCATGGTGCTTGAGGCAGGCATACGCGCCGTGCAACAGGCCGGGCGCCATCGTCAGGCCGTGGTTGGCGGCGGCCAGCCATTCGTAGAGCACGGCTTCGAGCACCGCGGGCAGGCCCTGGCCGCTGTCTTCTGGCGCGGCCGACAACGCAGGCCAGCCGCCATCGACGAAGGCCTGGTACGCCTCGCGAAAGCCTGGAGGCGAAACGACCTCGCCATCGGCAAAGCGGCATCCGATTTCGTCGCCGCCACGGTTGATAGGGGCCACCACTTCGCCGACGAAGCGGCCCGCTTCTTCGAGCACCTGCGACTGCAGCGCCTCGTCGACTTCTGCAAAGGGCGCGAGCGCGGCCAGGCGCGCGGGCGCATCGAGCACGGCATCGAGCAGAAAACGAACGTCTTCGGGGCGGGGTTGATAGTCCATCGGGGAGCGGAAATCTAAGGGGCAGGGGGCTTGCAGGCGAAGCTGCTCGCGCGCTCCGTGTCGCCGCCGGTGTAGGTGGCGACCTGTGGGTAAGGGCACAGCGGCCGCGTGCGCTGCGCCGACCAGTTGGCGGGCACTTCGGCGTTGGGCACCGGTGTGCCCGCACCGCGCGCGGCGGCCGTGACCGATGCGGGCGCCTTGCCCTGCTCGACCCAGTCGACCAGCGCGCTCAGCATGTCGAACTGGTCGGTGGCCGGGCCGCCTGCGCAGTGGTTCATGCCGGGCACCGGGAAGTAGCGCGCGAACGAAGAGGCATCGCCGCCGTTCGCGGCCTGCACGCGCTCGTACCAGGCGGCGGTATCGTCGGACGAGAACACCGGGTCGCTGGTGCCGTGGTAGACGATCATGCGGCCGCCCCTGTCGCGCAGCGCGCCCAGGTTGGCCGCGTCCGGCGGCGTCATGAACGATAGCGCCGACTCGTGGAACACACCGTCGGTGGCCGCGATGCGCGGTGCGTCGCGGTCCATGTCGAAGCCCAGCGCGAAGGGCAGGCCCTGCGGCCGCTCGGCCAGCGGTGGCGTGGTGAAGATGAAGCCCACGGCACCCGCGTCGCGCGTCGGCGGACTTGCGAACTTCCACTCGCGCCAGTTGCTGCCGCTCACGCCCGCGTCGAACGGGAAGCTGCTGTAGAGCGGCTGGCCTGCGCTGTTGCGCGCACCCTTGACGAACACGTTGGCGAGTGCGTTCTTCTGTGGCGCGCTCAGGCACATGCCATCGCGCGTGCCGGCGGCGCAGGTGGGCACGTCCGCCTGGATGTCGAAGCGTGCCTGGCAGGCCTGCACGTTCGACACGATGCCGTCGGCCAATCCATCGAGTGCATCGCAGCGCTGCAGCACCTTGTCGGCCACGAGCTTCATCTCGGCCGGGGTGAAGGCGCTCTGCAGATCGGGCTGGCCGGCCGGTGTCTTCGCGCTGGCCACGGCCGCGTATTGCTGCGCGCCGTAGAGCTGTGCCACCGCCGCCTTCGGCAGGTTGAAGCCGGGGTCGCCCGCGAGGATGCCGTCGTACTGCTGCGCCGAACGCACCGCGGCCACCATCGCATGCCGGCCGCCGTTGGAGCAGCCGCCGAAGTACGAGCGGTCGGGTCCGCGCCCGTAGGCCTTGGCGATCAGGTTCTTCGCCATCGGCGTGAGCTGCGCGACGGCGTTGTAGCCGTAGTCGAGCCGTGCCTGCGGGTCGAGCCCGAAGCGCGGCCCCATCGATCCCGCGTGGCCGGCGTCGGAACTGATGACGGCAAAGCCCATCTGCAGCGCGCTGCTGCGCGGGCCGCCACCACCGATGCCGCCGATCGCGGGCACCACCACGCCGTCGAGCCCGCCATTGGCCTGGTAGAAGAAGCGGCCGTTCCATGCCACGGGCAGCCGCATCTCGAAGCCGACGGCGTAGCGCTGGTTGTCGACCGGGCTCGTGCGTTCGTTCATGCGGCCCTGCACGAGGCAGTGCGCGGGAGCGCTCATCGCGACGCCGCCGACCGTGACGGCGCCCGCAGGCACCTCGGTGGCCGAGGTGTAGGCCGTGCCCGGCAGCGCGGCACGCGCGGCGAGGTCGGTGCAGGCCTGCAGCGTGCCGGGACGCGCGGCGGCCAGCGGTGCGTGCGCTGCGGGTGGACGCCCCGCACAGGCCACAAGCAAGGCGGCAACGCCGATCGCGGTCGCGCACAGGCCGAGGGAAAGGGGGCGCTGCTGTCGGTTCATGTTGTCTCCTTGCCGCGCAGGCCGCGGCACTTTCTTCAGGCGGCTTTTCTTGCCGCGCCCAGGTAGGTGTCGATCACGCGCGAATCGACTGCCAGCTTCTTCGCTTCGCCTTCGAGACTCACGCTGCCCATCTCGAGCACATAGCCGTGGTCGGCCACTTCGAGCGCGGCGCGTGCGTTCTGCTCGACCAGCAGGATGGTGACGCCCGTGGCGCGCAGCGCATCGACCGTGCGGAAGATTTCCTGCACCACCAGCGGCGCAAGGCCCAGGCTGGGTTCGTCGAGCATCAGCAGCGTGGGGCGCGACATCAGCGCGCGGCCCACCGCCAGCATCTGCCGCTCGCCGCCCGACAGCGTGCCGGCCAGTTGCGTGCGGCGCTCCTTCAGGCGCGGGAACAGCGTGTAGACCTCGTCGATGCGGTCGCGCCACTGCTTGTTGCGCAGCCGCACCTGGCGAAAACCGCCGAGCACGAGGTTGTCTTCCACCGGCATGGTGCCGAACAGCTCGCGCTTCTCGGGCACGAGCGCGATGCCGAGCATCACGCGCTCTTCGAGCGTCATCGTGGAGATGGGCTGGCCCTTGAACTCGATGACGCCCTTCGAAGGCAGCACGCCCATCAGCGCATTGAGCAGCGTGGATTTGCCGGCTCCGTTCGGGCCGATCACGGTGACGACGCTGCCCTGGCCGGCCTTCAGGTCGATGCCGTGCAGCACTTCGGCACGGCCGTAGCCGGCGTGCAGGTCGCGGATGTGGAGCAGGGGGGGTGTGGTCATCTCAATGCTCCGTTCCGAGGTAAGCCGCGCGCACCTTGTCGCTGTTCTGCACCTCGGCAGGCGTGCCCTCCATCAGGTGCGTACCGAATTCCATCACCACGATGTGGTCGCAGATGTCCATCACCAGCCCCATGTCGTGCTCCACCAGCAGGATGCTCATGCCTTCGCTGCGCAGCTGCCGCAGCACCTTGCCCAGCGCTTCCTTTTCCTTGTGGCGCAGGCCGGCCGCGGGCTCGTCGAGCAGCAGCAGGGCTGGGTCGGCGCACAGTGCGCGCGCAATCTCCAGCAGGCGCTGCTGGCCCATGGCGAGGTTGCCCGCGATCTCGTGCAGGTAGTCGCCCATGCCCACGCGCTGCAGCTGGCGCTCGGCCTCGCGGAACAGTGCGCGCTCTTCCGTGCGGTCGATGCGCAGCATGGCGGCGATGGCGCCCTTGTGGCCGCGCAGATGGGCGCCCAGCGCCACGTTCTCGAGCACCGTCATGTCGGCCACCATCTTCACGTGCTGGAAGGTGCGCGACACGCCGCGCTGCGCGATCTGCCGCGCGCCCAGCCCGCCGATGGCCTCGCCACGGAAGCGCACCGCGCCGCCCGAAAGCCCGAGCACGCCGGTCACGAGATTGAAGGTGGTCGACTTGCCCGCGCCGTTCGGCCCGATGAGGCCGACGATCTGGCCGGCGCGTGTCTGGAAGCTGATGTCGTTCACCGCCACCAGCCCGCCGAAGGTCTTGCGGATGGCCTGCACGTCGAGCACCACCTCGCCGGCGGCCGGCTTGGCGCGTGCGGGCAGGTCCTTGGCGTTCTGCCAGTCGACGCTGCGGCGCGGACGCGGCAGGCGCCGGTCGACGAAGGCCCACAGCCCGCTGGGCAGGTACTTGAGCACCAGCACGATCATGATGCCGAACACGATCAGCTCGTAGCTGCCGGCCGTGCCGATCAGCTTGGGCAGCAGCACCTGCAATTGGTCTTCCAGCAGCTTGACCACGCCGGCACCGGCAATGGCACCCCACACGTGGGCCGCGCCGCCGAGCACCGCCATGAACAGGTATTCGATGCCCATCTTCAGGCCGAAGGGCGACGGGTTCACCGTGCGCTGGAAGTGCGCGAACAGCCAGCCCGAGATCGATGCGAGCATGGCCGCCAGCACGAAGATGCCGATCTTGAAGCGCAGCGTGTTCACACCCATGGCCTCGGCCATCTGCGAGCCGCCGGCCAGCGAACGGATGGCGCGGCCGCTGCGCGAATCGAGCAGGCGGATCACCGCGAACGCAGCGAGGATCGCGAAAGCCCAGACCACGCCATAGAACAGCCGCTGCTGGCCGAACTCGAAACCGAACAGCGACAGCCCCTTCACGCCCAGGATGCCGTCGTACTTGCCGAGCGCGTCGAGGTTGCCCATGAGGTAGTACAGCGACAGCGCCCACGCGATGGTCGCCAGCGGCAGGTAGTGGCCCGACATGCGCAGCGTGATCGCGCCGATGAACGCGGCGCTGAGGCCGGTGAGCCCCAGGCCGATGAACAGCGTGACCCACGGCGACAGGCCGGTGTTCACCGTGAGGTAGGCGGTGGTGTACGCGCCGATGCCCACGAAGGCCGCTTGCCCGAAGGAGGTGAGGCCGCCGACGCCGGTGAGCAGCACGAGGCCGAGCACGGGCAGGGTGTAGATGCCGATGTAGTTGAGCTGGATGATCCAGAAGTCGGGCAGCGGCAGGAATGGCAGCGCGACGAGCACCAGGATCAGTGCGAGCGGGCCCCAGGTGCGCAGCAGGCTCTTGTCCGGCGCAGGGGTCGAAGAAGGGGTCAGAAGCGCTTCCATCTCAGTGATCCATTGCGGGTTGTTTGTTTTGTTTCAGGTGCGCTTGTTCGGGGCGCGTGCACAGGCCACCGGGTACTCCCCTCCGCGAATGTCCCCCGCCTTCGGCTCCTCCTTTATTTCGCTGCGGGGAGCACCCGGTGCCCTGTGCACGATGGGCGCTCTGCTTGTGCTGGCCGTTCAACCGCTCTGCCGAACGCTCACGCCGGCGGGGGGCCTTGCGCAGCGAAATAAAGGAGGAGGCCGCAGGCCGGGGGACATTCGCGGAGCAAGGTACCCCGTCGGCGTGAGCGCACCCCGAACGACCCCTGGAGCGGCAAGAAGAACGTGTGCTCATCAATGCTCCTCATCCGAATGCCCGCTGCGCAACGAGCGCCACAGCAGCACCGGCAGGATGATGGTGAACACGATCACTTCCTTGAACGAGCTCGCCCAGAAAGAACCGAAGGACTCGATCACGCCCACTGCCAGCGCACCGAGCAGTGCACCCGGGTAGCTTGCAAGCCCGCCAACCACGGCAGCTACGAAGCCTTTCAGGCCGATGAGAAATCCCGAGTCGTAGAACACGGTCGTGGTCGGCCCGATCAGCAGCCCCGAGAGCGCACCGATGAGTGCCGTCATCGCGAAAGTGAGCTGCCCCGCCGCCTGGGTGGAAATGCCCATGAGCCGCGCACCCAGCCGGTTCACGGCCGTTGCCCGCAGCGCCTTGCCATACAGGCTGCGCTCGAACATCAGGTACAGCAGCACGATCAGCGCGGCCGACATGGCAAAGATGATCAGCGCCTGCCCGCTCACGTTCAGCGGGCCCAGCGCCATGCGCTCGTCCCAGAACGGCGGGTTGCGAAAACCTTCAGCGCCGAAGAACAGCAGGCCCAGTCCCGTCATCGCGAAGTGCACGCCGACCGAGACGATCAGCAGCACCAGCGAACTCGCGCCGGCCAGCGACTGGTACGCCACGCGGTACACCAGCGGCCCGAAGGCCGTCACGATGAACACCGTGAGAAGAGCCTGCACGCCGATCGGCAGGTTGCGCGGGCCGGCCCACGCCGACACCGCGCAGATGATGGCCGGCAGGACGAAGGTGCGCGCTGCCGCCTTCAGCCCGCCCGCCGCGCTGCCGCTGTGGCGCCAGGTCGTGACCAGATCCATCAGCGCGGCAACACCGGCCAGTATGAGCAGCAGCCACACCGTGCCCGGCGTCTTGCCGGTCTGGAAGATCGCCAGCGTCAGCGCGCCGTACGCCACGAATTCGCCCTGCGGGATGAAGATGACGCGGGTCACCGTGAAGACGAGCACGATGCCCATGCCCAGCAGGGCATAGATCGCGCCATTGGTGAGGCCGTCCAGCGTCAGGATGCTGGCGATTGATAAGTCCATGGCGTGAGGCTGCGATTGAAGAAGGTTACTGCTCGACCTTGAACGCGCCGTTCACCACCTTGAGCATCACGCCGGTCTCGGTCGTGTAGCCCCAGTGGTCCTGTGCCGTCCAGTTGAGCACGCCGTGCGCGAGCACCGTGCGGCCCATGCCTTCGAGCGCATCGCGCAGCGCGGCACGGAACTCCGGCGTGCCGGGCTTGGCCTTCTTGAGTGCAACCGGCACGGCCTTCTCGAGCACCGTGAGCGCGTCGGCCGAGTGGCCGGCGAACTGGTTGCGCGAGCCGGGGCCGTAGACCTTCTCGTAGCCCTGCACGAAGGCCACTGCGGCGGCCTTCGACGGATGGCTGTCGGGCAACTGCTCGGCCACGGTGGCGGGGCCTGACACCACGAAGGTGCCTTCGGCATCCTTGCCGGCGGTGCGCATCAGGTCCTGCGTGGCGGCGGCGTGCGTCTGGTAGACCTTGCCCTTGTAGCCGCGCTCCATCACCGCCTTCTGCGGCATGCCCGCGCCGCTGCCCGAGGCCACGATCAGGATCGCGTCGGGGTTGGCCGACGTGAGTTTCAGCACCTGGCCGGTCACGCTGGTGTCGGAGCGCGCGAAGCGCTCGGTCGCGACGATCTTGATGCCGTTCTTGGCGGCCTCGGCGGTCAGCGCCTTGAGCCACAGCTCGCCGTACGCGTCGGTGTAGCCGAGGAAGCCGACCGTCTTCACGTTCTGCTTCTTCATGTGCGCGACCACTGCGTAGGCCATCACGTCGTTCGACTGCGGCATGCGGAAGAACCACTTGTCCTTGCCCGGCGGCAGGCTGGCGGGCGAGGTCGCGATCTGCGGCGTGCCGGCTTCGGCGGTCACGTCGGCCATCGGAATGGCGACCGGCGTGGCGCTGGAGCCGATGATCACGTCGGCCTTGTCTTCCGTCACCAGGCGCTGCGTGTCCTTCACGCCGGTGGTCGGGTCGGTGGCGTCGTCGAGCACCACCACCTTGAGCGTCTCGCCCGCGATCGTCTTGGGCCAGATCATGATGCCGTTCTTCACCGGAATGCCGAGGCCGGAGGCCGGGCCGGTGAGGGGCTGCACCACGCCGATGGTGATGTCGGCATGGGCCATGCCCATGGCCATGAGCGCCAGCACGGCGGCGAGGGTGGTCTTTTTCTTGAATGTCATCGATGTCTCCTGAAGGAAGCGGGTTTGAAGAGTCAGCGCGGCGCCATGCGCAGTGCACCGTCGAGGCGGATCACTTCGCCGTTGAGATGGCCGTTGGTGACGATGTGGCAGGCCAGCTCGGCAAACTCCGAGGGCTTTCCAAGGCGTGGCGGGAACGGGATCGATGCGGCCAGCGACTGCTGGACGGCTTCGGGCAGCTCCTTCATGAGCGGCGTGGCGAACAGGCCGGGCGCGACGGTGCACACGCGGATGCCGTGCTGGGCCAGGTCGCGCGCCATGGGCAGCGTCATGCCCACGAGCCCGCCCTTGGAGGCGCTGTAGGCCTGCTGGCCCACCTGGCCGTCGAACGCGGCGGCCGAGGCGGTGAACATCATCACGCCGCGTTCGCCGTTGTCCAGCGCGGGCAGCTTGGCGCAGGCGGCTGCGAACAGGCGGCTCACGTTGTAGCTGCCGATCAGGTTGATGGTGACCACGCGCGTGAAGTCTTCCAGCGGCGCGGCACTGCCGTCGCGCTGCACGATGCGCTTGGCGCTGCCGATGCCGGCCACGTTCATGAGGATGCGTGCGGGGCCATGGGCGGCGGCGGCCTTGTCCAGCGCGGCGGTCACGCTGGCGGCGTCGGTGATGTCGCAGGCGCACGCCACGCCGCCGATCTCGGCGGCGATCTTCTCGGCTTGTTCGGCATTGCGGTCGAGCACGGCCACCTTCGCGCCCAGGCGCGCCAGTTCGCGTGCGGTGGCTTCGCCCAGGCCCGATGCGCCGCCGGTCACGATGGCGGCTTGTCCTTGGATGTGCATGGTGGATTCCTTCCGGTGAAATTCAGTGTTGGGGAACGATGGTGAAAGGCAGGCTGCCGTCGTGCAGCGCGTTCACCAGATGCGCACGGTGCTGGAGCACGGCGCGCTGGTTGATGGAGCCCTTGTCGGTGATCTCGCCCTTGTCGAGCGACGGTGGCTCGGCCATCAGGTGGGCCCGTGCCACGCGCGTGGCGCTGCCGGTGGCCTGCGCCGCAAGCTGGTTCAGCACCTTCTGGAAATGCTGCTGCACGGGCGCGCTCTGCACCACTTCCTGCAGGCTGGCGGTGGCGGGCAGGCCGCTCAGGGTGCGGCAGGCGGCCGTGGGCAGCAGAAGCGCACCGACTTCCTTGAGGTTGATGCCGGTGAGCACGGCGTCCTGCACGTAGGGCGCGCAGGCCGCGATGATCTTGGCGCGCATGGGGCCCACGCTCACGAAGGTGCCGGTGCTGAGCTTGAAGTCCTCGGCGATGCGGCCGTCGAACTTCAGGCCCTTGTTGAGGTCGTTCTCGTCGATCCACTTCACCGCGTCGCCCGAGCAGTAGAAGCCCTCTTCGTCGAAAGCCTCGCGCGTGGCATCGGGGTTGCGCCAATAGCCGGGCGTGATGTTGGGGCCGCGGTAGCGCACCTCGATTTTTCCGTCCACGGGCACCAGCTTGAGCTGCAGCCCCGGCGTGGGCACGCCGATGTCGCCGGCCTGCACGTCGGGGCTGTTCACGGCCAAGCAGAAGGGGCAGCCCTCGGTCATGCCCAGGCCCGTGTTCATGACGATGCGCTCGCCCACCTCGCGCTCGGCGCTTTCAAACAGCGCGTCCCAGATGGGCTGCGACAGTGCGGCCGCGGCGAAGAAGAACATCTTCACGCGGCTGAGCAGGTTCTTGCGCAGCTGGTCATCGGTCTTCATCGCCTGGGCGATCACCTCGAAGCCCGTGGGCACGTTGAAGTACACCGTGGGCGCGATCTCGCGCAGGTTGCGGATGGTCTCGGCCATGCCCGTGGGCGTGGGCTTGCCCTCGTCCAGGTACAGCGTGCCGCCGTTGTAGATGACGATGCCGAAATTGTGGTTGCCGCCGAACGTGTGGTTCCACGGCAGCCAGTCCACCAGCACCAGCGGCTCTTCGGCCAGCACGGGCATGGACTGGTTCATCTGCTGCAGGTTGGCGGCCCACATGCCATGCGTGACGATCACGGCCTTGGGCAGCTTGGTGGAGCCCGAGGTGAACATGAACTTGGCGATGCTGTCCGCGGTGATCGCGCTGTGCGCCGCATCCACGGCGGGCGTGGCGGGGGTGGCCAGCAGCTCGCTGAACGGCGTGGTGCGACGCCCTTCGATGCTGCCACTGCCCAGCACCACATGCACATCGGAGGCCACCGTGGCGCCGATGGCGGGGGCAAAGCGTTTGGCGTCGCTTGCGAACACCAAGCCCGGCGTCAGCGTGTCCAGCACGTGGCGCAGCTTGTCGTAGTCCTGGCTGATCGTGGAATACGCGGTGGACACCGTGCACTGCGGCACGCCGGCCACCAGGCAGCCCAGCGACAGCAGCGCATGGTCCAGGTCGTTCTCGCTCAGGATGGCCACGGGCCGCTCGGTGCCCAGGTTCATGCCCAGCAGCGCCTGCGCAATGCTGCGGGCCGCGGCCCACGCCTGGCTGTAGCTGATGTGGCGCCATTCGCCCAGGCTGCCATCGGCGTTCTTCACGCGCTGGGCCATCCACGTGCGCTCGGGCGCCACCTGCGCCCAGTGCGCCAGCCGCTCGGTGAGGCGCACGGGGTGCGGCTGCAGGGCCTGCGCGGCTTCGACATAGACCACGCCGTTGTCCGCTGCGCGGGTGCGCACTTCGGTGACACCGAAACGCAGGGGGCGGTAG
>NZ_JBGLYU010000051.1:0-45379 GCF_047304235.1 Variovorax sp. Varisp36 | reverse complement strand
CTTGGCTCCCTCCCCCGCTGGGGGAGGGTTGGGGTGGGGGCACGGCTGCGCCTGGAAAGACGCGGCACTCATGCGGAGGCCGCATGCCCCATCCCTACCTTCCCCCAGTGGGGGAAGGAGAAACGCGGGCTCAGTCGATCTTGTCGGAGTCGAGCTTGAAGTCGCGCGACTGGAAGCCCGAGGCCGTGTTCGGGCCGTACCACTTGATGAAGATCTTCTGCGCCTCGCCCGACTTCTCGAGCTCGCGCAGCGTGTCATCCACCACGGCCTTCAGGCCGCTCTCGCCCTTCTTGATACCGATGGCCAGCGCCTCGGTGCTCAGGTTCTGCTTGAGCACCACGTACTGCGCCTTCTGCGGGCCGAGCTTGGCGTAGCTGCGCAGCAGCGCGGCCTCGTCGTCCACATAGCCCACGCCCTTGCCCTGCTGCAGCGCCTGGAAGGCTTGCTGGCTGGTGTCGAAGGTCACGACCTCGACGTTGGGCACGGCCTTGCGGATGTTGGGTTCCTGCGTGCCGCCGCGGATGGTCAGCACCTTCTTGCCGGCGAGCTGCGGCACCTCGGTGATGCCGCTGTCCTTCTTCACGATGGCCTTCTGGCCGGTGACGAAGGTGGTGAGCGAGAAGTCGATCTGCGCCTCGCGCTCCTTGTTGTGCGTGAGGCCGGCGGCGACGAGGTCGACGTGGCCCTGCTGCAGTTCGGGAATGCGCGCGGCCACGGCGATCTGCTTGAGCACCGGCTTCACGCCGATCTTCTTTGCAATGGCGTTCACCAGGTCGACTTCGTAGCCGACGATCTGGCGCGTCTTGGGGTCGACGAAGGTCGCGGGCTCGTCGGTGCCGAGCACGCCGACGACCAGCTCGCCCTTTTTCTTGATGTCGGCCAGCTGGTCGGCGTGGGCGAGGGTGCCGAGCAGGAAAGTGGAAGCCGCGAGGGCCGCGGCGGCGATCAGGTTCAAGCGCATGTTCTTCTCCTTGGTGGAAAGCAGAGGGGCGGGACCATATCAATAAAACCGCTGATTATTAAATCGTCAATCGACATATGCATATGGTCAAGCGGAAGGCCGTCCTGGCGGGCTGGGTTAAATTCGCGGCGCGAAAACACGCTTCCGGCGCCTTCCTTCCGGCCCCTCCCGCTTCCCTCCAGCATCTCTTCGAGCGAGATCCTCATGATCATCAAACCCCGCGTGCGCGGCTTCATCTGCGTCACCACCCATCCCGCCGGCTGCGAAGCCAACGTCCGCCAGCAGATCGAGTACGTCAAGGCCAGGCCCGCCATCGAGGGCGGCCCGAAGAAGGTGCTGGTGATCGGCGCATCGACCGGCTACGGCCTCGCGGCGCGCATCACCGCCGCCTTCGGCTGCGGCGCCGACACGCTGGGCGTCTTCTTCGAGCGCCCCGGCAGCGAGGCCAAGCCCGGCTCGCCCGGCTGGTACAACACCGCCGCCTTCGAGCGCGCGGCGCACGCCGAAGGCCGCTATGCGAAGAGCATCAACGGCGACGGCTTTTCCGACGCGGTGAAGCAGCAGGTCATCGACACCATCCGCGCCGACCTGGGGCAGGTCGACCTCGTCGTCTACAGCCTGGCCGCGCCGCGCCGCACGCACCCGAAGACCGGCCAGGTCTTCAACTCGGTGCTCAAGCCCGTGGGCAAGGCCGTGAACCTGCGCGGCCTCGACACCGACAGCGGGGCCGTGAAGGAAACGGTGCTCGAAGCCGCGACGCAGGAAGAAATCGACAACACCGTGGCCGTGATGGGCGGTGAAGACTGGCAGATGTGGATCGACGCGCTGCAGCAGGCCGGCGTGCTGGCCGACGGCGCGAAGACCACGGCCTTCACCTACCTGGGCGAGCAGATCACGCACGACATCTACTGGAACGGCTCCATCGGCGCGGCCAAGAAGGACCTCGACCAGAAGGTGCTGGGCATTCGCGCACGACTGGCTGCCAAGGGTGGCGACGCGCGCGTGTCGGTGCTCAAGGCGGTGGTCACGCAGGCCAGCTCGGCCATTCCGATGATGCCGCTGTACCTGTCGCTGCTCTTCAAGGTGATGAAGGAGCAGGGCGTGCACGAGGGCTGCATCGAGCAGGTGCACGGCCTCTACGCCGAGAGCCTCTACGGCAGCGCCCCGCACATCGATGCCGAAGGCCGCCTGCGCGCCGACTACAAGGAGCTGGCGCCGCAGGTGCAGTCCCGCGTGCTCGAACTGTGGCCGCAGGTGACCAAGGAAAATCTGTACGAGCTCACCGACTTCGCGGGCTACAAGACCGAGTTCCTGCGGCTCTTCGGCTTCGCCGTGGAGGGCGTGGACTACGAGGCCGACGTGAACCCCGATGTGGGCATTCCGGGCATCGTGCAGCTCTAGCAGGCCCCTCAAGGGATACTCCCGCCCATGCAGATACAAGAAAAGCCGCCCGCCGGCACGCCCTTCGACTGGATCGGCGGCGAACCGAAGGTGGAGGCGCTGGTCGAGCGCTTCTACGACCTGATGGACCTCGAGCCCGCGTATGCGCAATTGCGCGCCGTGCACGGCACCAGCCTCGACAACGCGCGCCAGCGCCTGTTCTGGTTCCTCTGCGGCTGGCTCGGCGGGCCGCAGCACTACACCGACCGCTTCGGCCATCCGATGCTGCGCGCGCGCCACCTGCCGCAGAGCATCGGCGGCCACACCATCGGCATCAAGGAACGCGACCAATGGCTGGCCTGCATGGACCAGGCGATGGGCGAGACGGGTGTGCCCGAGGACTTGCGCGCAAGGCTGCGCGACTCCTTTTTCAAAACCGCCGACTGGATGCGCAACCGCGGCGAGTGACCGACCCCACAACGATTCCGAAAGACGTTTCTCTCATCATGAATTCCATCGTCATCATCGGCGGCGGCCACGCCGCGGCCCAGCTCTGCGCCGGGCTTGCCGAAGCGGGGCAGGGCGCGCGCGTGCACCTCGTGTGCGAAGAGGCGTGCGAGCCGTACCACCGCCCGCCCCTGTCCAAGGCCTTCCTGAAGAGCGCGGAGGAAACCACGCAGCCGCACAAGGCCGCCGACTGGTACCGCGAAGCGGGCATCGCGCTGCACCTGGGCGACGCGGCCGTGGCGATCGACCGCGAGGCGCGCACCGTCACGCTGCGTTCGGGCGCGGTGCTGCCGTGGGAGCGCTTGGTGCTGGCCACCGGCACGCGCGCACGCCAGATGCCCGACCTGAAGCCGGGCCTCGAAAACGTCGCGAGTCTGCGTGCCGCCGAAGAAGCGCACCGCCTGCGCGAGCGGCTTGCATCGGCCGAGAAGGTGACCGTGCTCGGCGGCGGCTTCATCGGGCTCGAGGTGGCGGCCACCGCGAAGGCGCTCGGCAAATCGGTGCAGGTGATCGAAAGCGCGCCGCGCCTGCTGGGCCGGGCGGTCTCGCCCGAGCTGTCGGCGCATGTGCTCGCCACGCACCGTGCGGCCGGCATCGACATCGTGCTCGGTGCGCAGACCGGTGCCTTCGAAGTGGAAGGCGACCGGCTGGTGTCGATCCAGGTCAACGGCGTGAAGCAGCCGGTCGACCTGCTGCTGCTCGGCATCGGCGCCGTGCCCGAGACGGCGCTCGCACAGGCGGCCGGCATCGAATGCGCCGACGGCATCGTGGTCGACGGCCACATGCAGACCAGCGCGGCCGGTGTGCTCGCGGTGGGCGACTGCACGCGCTTCCCCGACCGCCGCGCGGGCCGCGCGCTGCGGCTCGAGTCGGTGCAGAACGCCAACGACCAGGCGCGCACCGCGGTGGCCACGCTGACCGGCGCGGCGCGTGCGCACGACGCGGTCGCGTGGTTCTGGTCCGACCAGGGCGGCATGCGCCTGCAGATGGTGGGCCTGATGCCGGCCGAAGGCACGCCGGGCCTCGTCAGCGTTCGCCGCGCGGGGCCGAAGCCCGATGCGTTCTCGCTGTTCCACTACGTCGATGGGCAGCTCGTGTGCGTGGAGTCGGTGAACGCGCCGGTCGACCACATGATGAGCCGCAAGCTGCTTGAAGCGGGGCGTAGCCCTGATGCTGCGGCGGTGGCGGACGCATCGGTTCCGCTGAAGAATCACTTGGCGTAAGCCGGCTGCGTTTCCTGCTCCCTCCCCCGCTGGGGAGGGTAGGGGTGGGGGCACGACGGCGATGGATGAGGCGCTGCCCGTGCAAAGGCCGTGAGCCCCCATCCCAGCCTTCGCCCGGAAGGGGAAGGAGCAAGGCAGAAAGCGTCAGCGCCGCGCGGGCGCCAGCAGCACGACGAGGGCGCCGGCGCCGCCTTCCGCGGGCTTGGCCTGCACGAACGCGATCACCTCGTTCTTCTGGATCAGCCAGCGCTGCGCCTTGGTCTTCAGCACCGGCTGCCTGCCTGGCGAACCCAGCCCCTTGCCGTGCACCACGCGCACGCAGCGCAGCCCCTGCTTGCTGGCGTTGCGGATGAAGCCACCGAGCGCCTCGCGCGCCTCGTCGCTGCGCAGCCCGTGCAGGTCGACCTGCCCCTGGATCGCCCATTCGCCCTTGCGCAGCCGCGCCGTCACGTCGGTGCCGATGCCGGGCCGGCGAAAGCTCATGGCGTCGTCCACGTCGAGCAGCGTGGTCACGTCGAACTCGTCGGAGAGCGACTCGCGCAGCACGCGCTGCTCGTCGAGCTGGTGCTGCACCGGGATCGGTGCCGGCGGCAGCGGCGCAAGCGGCACTGCGGCCTTGCGGCGCAGCGGCTCGGTGGCGCCGATGGCGCGTGCAAAGAGGTCTTTCTCGGCGGCGAGCTTGCGTTCGGCCGCGGCCTTTGCGGCCGCCTCGGCGGCTTCGCGCTCGCGGGTTTCGGCGAGCGTGCGCTGCACCTGCTTGAGGTCGGCGAGGTTCTTGAGAGACGGGGCGCGTGCGGCCATCAGAGCACGCCCTTCTCGGCCATCGAGAAGCTCTGTCCGGGGCTCACGATGATGTGGTCGAGCACCCGCACGTCCACCAGCGCCAGCGCGGCGCGCAGCGTCTGCGTGAGCGACTCGTCGGCGCGCGAGGGCTCGATGTTGCCGCTGGGGTGGTTGTGCGCCAGCACCACCGCCGCAGCCTGGTGGTGGATGGCGCGCGTGACGACCTCGCGCGGATAGACGCTGGTCTGCGTGAGCGTGCCGCGGAACATTTCCTCCAGCGCGATCATGCGGTGCTGCACGTCGAGGAACACCACCGCGAACACTTCGTAGGGGCGCGAGCCGATGTGCAGCTGCAGGTACTGCTTGACCGCGTCGGGCGAGTCGAACACCGTGCGCTCCCTGAGCCTTTCGCCCATGGCGCGGCGCGCCAGTTCGAGCACCGCGATCAGTTCGGAGCGCTTGGCGCTGCCGCCCATGCCCTTGATGGTCTTGAGCTCCTCGGCGCCGGTGTGCAGCAGGCCCGAGAGGCCGCCGAAGCGCTCGAGCAGCTGCTGCGCCAGCTGCAGCACGTTCATGCCCGCCACGCCGGTGCGCAGCAGCAGGGCCAGCAGCTCGGCGTCGGCCAGCGCGGATGCCCCTCGCGAGATGAGTTTTTCGCGGGGACGGGCGTCGAGAGGGAGATCCTTGAATGCCATGAAACCCTGGGGTGAAACCTTGGCGGAGCCGGGTGAAGTCCCGGTCCTTAAAATGAGGTCCAGTTTATCGGGACACCCACCTTGTCTTTGCCCACCTCCGCTGCCCCCATGTCCCAACTCGTGACTTCCGGCTCCTTCCTGACCCTGCACTACCGGCTGGCCGGCCCGGCGGGCGACATCATCAACACTTTCGCCGACAAGCCCGCGACCCTGTCGCTCGGCACCGGCGAGCTTTCTCCGGCCATGGAGCAGCGCCTGATGGGCCTGGAAGAAGGCGCGCATGCCACCTTCGAGCTGCCCGCCGGCGAGGCCTTCGGCGAGCGCAACCCCGACATGCAGCAGTGGGTGGCCAGGAAGCTGCTCGCTCAGATGGGCGACCCCGACGAGCAATACGCCGCGGGCGACGTCGTGCAGTTCCCCACGCCCGACGGCACGGGCAGCTACGCGGGAGCGGTGATCGAATCGAATGACACGGCGGTGCGCTTCGACTTCAACCATCCGCTGGCCGGCCAGCCCGTCACCTTCGAAGTGAAGCTGATCGGCGTGCTATGAACCCCGACATCTCGGAAGTCATCCTTGCCGAACCGCGCGGTTTCTGCGCGGGTGTCGATCGCGCCATCGAGATCGTCGAGCGCGCCATTGCCAAGTTCGGCGCACCGATCTACGTGCGCCACGAGATCGTGCACAACACCTACGTGGTGAACGAGCTCAAGGCCAAGGGCGCGATCTTCATCGAGGAACTGTCCGACGTGCCGCCCGGCGCCACGCTGGTGTTCAGCGCACACGGCGTGAGCAAGGCGGTGGAGCAGGAGGCGCGCGACCGCGGCTTCGAGATCTTCGATGCCACCTGCCCGCTGGTGACCAAGGTGCACGTCGAGGTCGCCAAGCTCGCGAAGGAGGGCTTCGAGTTCATCATGATCGGCCACAAGGGGCACCCCGAGGTCGAGGGCACGATGGGCCAGCTCAGCAGCGGCATTCACCTCGTCGAGGACGTGGCCGACGTGGCGAAGGTCTCGCCCTCGCAGACCGAGAAGCTCGCGGTGGTCACCCAGACCACGCTGAGCGTGGACGACGCGGCCGAGATCGCCGCCGCCGTGCGCACGCGCTTTCCGGCCGTGCGCGAACCCAAGCAGCAGGACATCTGCTATGCCACCCAGAACCGCCAGGACGCGGTGAAGATCATGAGCCCGCAGGTCGACCTCGTGATCGTGGTCGGCAGCCCCACCAGTTCCAACAGCAACCGGCTGCGCGAACTGGCGCAGCGGCTGGGCACCGAGAGCTACATGGTCGATTCGGCCGAAGAGCTCAAGCCCGAGTGGTTCGAGGGCAAGACGCGCATCGGCCTCACCGCCGGCGCCTCGGCCCCCGAGGTGCTGGTGCGCGAGGTGATCGAGCGCGTGCGCGCGTTCGGCGCGGTGTCGGTCCGCAAGATGGACGGCATCGAGGAAACCATCAAGTTTCCGCTGCCCAAGGGGCTCAAGCTCGACGACATTCCCCCTCCAGGACATATCTCTTGAACGACAAGAAAACCTTCGACTGGCGCTCTGAAATAGATAGCGCTTCCCGCAGGCTGAGCGAGCGTGCCGGCCACTTCCTGCGCGAAACCCCGCTGTGGAAGCTGCCGGCGGCCGCCTTCGGGGTCGCGGCGCCGGGCGCCGAGATCTGGCTGAAGCTCGAGCACATGCAGGTCAGCGGCAGCTTCAAGGCGCGCGGCATGATGAACCGGCTGCTGGCCAACGACATTCCCGACAGCGGCGTGGTCGTGGCCTCGGGCGGCAATGCGGGCATCGCCACGGCGGCCGCGGCGCGCGCTCTGGGCGTGCCTTGCCAGGTGTTCCTGCCGGGCGTGTCGCCTGAGGCCAAGCGCGCGCGGCTGCGTGCGCTGGGCGCGGAAGTGGTCGTCGTCGGCGAGCTGTACCCCGATGCGCTGGCCGCCTGCCTGACGCGCCAGAAGGAATCCGGCGCCTTGCTCACCCACGCCTACGACCAGCCCGAAGTGGTGGCCGGCGCGGGCACGCTCGGCCGCGAGATCGAAGAGCAGGGCGGTCTTCCCGATGCGGTGCTCGTGAGCGTCGGCGGGGGTGGGCTGATCGGCGGCCTCGCTGGCTGGTTCGAGCAGCGCGCCCGTGTGGTGGCACTCGAACCCGAAAAGGCGCCCACGCTGTTTCGCGCTCGCGAGGCCGGAGAGCCGATCGACGTGGAGGTGGGCGGCATCGCGGCCGATTCGCTCGGGGCGCGCCGCATCGGCGCCATTTCGTGGGAAATCACGCAGCGGCAGGTGCGGCACGCCCTGCTGCTGTCCGATGAATCCATCCGCGCCGCCCAGCAGTGGCTGTGGAAAGAGCTGAAGCTGGCAGTGGAACCGGCCGCCGCGCTGCCGCTGGCCGCGCTGCAGACCGGCGCTTACGCGCCGCGCGCGGGCGAGAAGGTCTGCCTGATCGTCTGCGGGGCGAACGTCGACCCCGCGACGGTCGCCTGAGAGTCGAAGGCGGCCGCCGCCGGGCCGCCCCAAGGCGAGCCGCGCCTCCCCCTCGGGGGGGCAAATTACACGGAGCGAAGCGCAGTGAAAAGCCGGGGGGCCTTCACTTCTCGCAGTTCACCATCCACGGCACGCCGAACTTGTCGGTGAGCATGCCGAAGCCCTTGGCCCAGAACTGCGGGCCGTAGGGCATCGTCACCTTGCCGCCTTCGGCCAGCGCGTCGAACAGCTTCTTGCCTTCGTCCACGCTGTTCGCCTGCACCGAGAGCGAGAAGCCCTTGTAGCCCTCGAAGGGCCACTCCGGCGGGGCGTCCGAGGCCATCAGCTTGTGGCCGCGGGCCTCGAGCGTGGCGTGCATGATCTTGTCCTTGTGGCTGGCCGGCGTCTGGGCGCCCATCGGGCTCTCGCCGAAGGTCATGCTGAAGGCGACCTTGCCGTCCAGCGCCTTGGCATAGAAGGCGAGCGCTTCGGCGGCATTGCCGTTGAATGTCAGATAGGCTTCCATCGTTTTTCCCTTCGAGGTGGGTGAGTGGGATCGCGATGCTACGCCCACCTAAAATCCCCCCATGCTTGACATCACCCTGCTCCGCAAAGACCTGGCCTCCGCCGTGGCCGGCCTCGAAAAACGCAAGAAGAACCAGCCGTACCTCGACGTGTCGGCGTTCACCGCGCTCGAGGCCGAGCGCAAGACGCTGCAAACCCGCACCGAGGAAATCCAGGCGCGCCGCAACACGCTGAACAAGCAGATCGGCCCGCTCAAGGCCAAGGGCGAATCGGTCGACGCGCTCATGGCCGAGGTCAACGCGCTCAAGGCCGAGCAGGAATCGCAATCCAGGCGCCTCGAAGAGATCCAGCCCGCACTGCACGCGCTGCTGCTCGCCGTGCCCAACCTGCCGCACGCCAGCGTGCCGCTGGGCGAAGACGAGGCCGGCAACGTCGAGATGCGCCGCTGGGCCCCGAAGGGCGGCGCCGGCGCAAATGCCACGCCGCTGGCCTTCGCACCCAAGGACCACGTCGACCTCGGTGCGCCGCTGGGCCTGGACTTCGAGATGGGCGCCAAGCTCTCGGGCTCGCGCTTCTCCGTCATGAAGGGCCCGATCGCCCGTCTGCATCGCGCGCTCGCGCAGTTCATGGTCGACCTGCAGACTGAACAGCACGGCTACACCGAGTGCTACGTGCCCTACGTGGTCAACGCCGCCACGCTCAGCGGCACCGGCCAGCTGCCCAAGTTCGAAGGCGACCTGTTCGCCGCGAAGAAGGGCGGCCAGGACGGCGAACCCGCGCCCGACCATTCGGCGCTGTACCTCATTCCCACCAGCGAAGTGCCGCTGACCAACTTCGTGCGCGACGAGGTGGTGGCCGAGTCGCAACTGCCGATCAAGCTCACGGCCCATACGCCGTGCTTCCGCTCCGAGGCCGGCAGCGCGGGCCGCGACACGCGCGGCATGATCCGCCAGCACCAGTTCGACAAGGTCGAGATGGTGCAGATCGTGCACCCCGAGAAGAGCTACGACGCGCTCGAACAGATGACCGGCCATGCCGAAGCCGTGCTGCAGGCGCTGGAGCTGCCATACCGCGTCGTGCTGCTGTGCACCGGCGACATGGGCTTCGGCGCCGCCAAGACCTACGACCTCGAGGTGTGGCTGCCGGCGCAGGACACCTACCGCGAGATCAGCTCGGTCTCGAACTGCGAAGCCTTCCAGGCGCGTCGTTTGCAGGCCCGTTTCAAGAACGCGCAGGGCAAGAACGAACTCGTGCACACCCTCAATGGTTCCGGCCTGGCGGTGGGCCGCGCGCTGGTGGCCGTGCTGGAAAACCACCAGAACGAAGACGGCTCCATCAACGTGCCCGCGGCGTTGCGTCCGTACCTCGGTGGGCTCGAAGTTTTGCGCGGCTGAGCCCAGGGCTTCAAAAAGTACAATTTCCTCTGCTATAATCGAAGGCTCGACAGCACCGGAGAGGTGGCAGAGTGGTCGAATGTACCTGACTCGAAATCAGGCGTACTAGCGATAGTACCGAGGGTTCGAATCCCTCCCTCTCCTCCAAGAAGTCAATAAACAAGCGCCTTTCGGGGCGCTTTTTTATTTCTTACACCATTGTTCCTACCAATTCGATTGACGGTCGAACTTGGGTACAAAGTGCATTGCCTCGGCCTTCGCAAGGATAGGTCTTGTCCCCTGCTTTCCCCTCGCCAAGCAGATGTTGTCGGCTACGTTGCTCTGACCATGGGCGAGGGCCACGTCCCAGCGTTCCGTTGGTGCAGTCGATCAGGCAGACGTCGCCACGGCCATCGTGCAGCGGCGATCGCCAGCTTCCGCGAGTCGGCTGCCCTTGGGGGGCGAGGCACGCAAAAAAATATGGACGGCGCCAAGGAGGGCGTGCTGACATCCAGCCTTGTTGAGGTCGACTGGAAGCTGGCGCTTGGGGGGAGGCGCGCGATGGCATGCCTTGCATGCACGCCACGTACGCGAAGTGCCTTGCTGTCCTGTGTGAGTGGCGAATTTTTTGAACGCGACCTGCTGTCGCAAAAAAGGGAACTGCGGATCGGCTTTGATGTCTAGGGCAATCCCGGGCTCGAAGCTTGCGTGAAGAAGGCCACACTGGCATGGCTGGTGTCTATCTTCTTTCCATATAGGGCTTCTTCCTCCATGTCTTCCCGTTCATTTCGTCATGGCACCTTGTCCGCCGTTGCCTTGCTGACCCTGGCGCTGGGCGCCAGCGCACAGACGTCGCTGCATCAGCAGATCGGGCCTGTCGTCAACGGTATGTACCCCTCGCTCGACACGCTCTACAAAGACCTGCACGCCAATCCGGAGATCGCCTTCCAGGAAGTGCGAACGGCTGCGAAGCTGGCCGGCGAAATGCGCAAGCTCGGTTTCGATGTCACCGAGAAGGTCGGCGGCACGGGCCTCGTCGCGATCTACAAGAACGGCGCAGGCCCGACCGTGCTCGTGCGCACCGAACTCGACGCGCTGCCCATGGAAGAGAAGACCGGCTTGCCGTACGCGAGCAAGGCCAAGACCCAATCGAACGGCCGCGAGACCTTCGTGGCACACAGCTGCGGCCACGACATCCACATGGCGAGCTGGGTCGGCACCGCGCGCACGCTGCTCACGATGAAAGATCAGTGGAAGGGCACGCTGATGTTTGTCGCGCAGCCCGCTGAGGAAACCGTGTCAGGTGCCAAGGCCATGCTTGCCGACGGCCTGTTCAAGCGCTTTCCCAAGCCCGACTTCGCGTTCGCTCTGCACACCTCGCCGTCGCCCTATGGCTTCGTCGGTTACAAGGTCGGTGCGATCAGTTCTAACTCTGACTCGCTCGAGATCACCTTCAAAGGCCGCGGCGGCCATGGATCGGCGCCGGACAAGACGATCGACCCGATTGCGATTGCCGCCCGTTTCATCACTGACGTGCAGACCGTGGTGAGCCGTGAGAAGGACCCGGCCGAGTTCGGCGTGGTCACCATCGGTGCGGTCCAAGCCGGCACAGTGGGGAACATCATTCCCGACACGGCGGTGTTGCGCGGCACCATCCGCAGCTACCAGCCGGAGGTGCGCGAGAAGCTGCTGGCCGGCGTTCGCCGCACGGCCAACGCGGCCGCGATGATGGGCGGTGCGCCCGAGCCGACGGTCGAGCTGGTGCCCGGCGGGGCTGCGGTGGTCAACGACGAAGCGGTGGTCAACCGGACGGCGGCGGCACTCAAGACGGCGTTCGGCGACCCGAAGGTGGTGCAGGTTCGGCCCATCACCGCGAGCGAGGATTTTTCCGAGTTCGGCAATGCGGGCGTGCCATCGATGATGTTCTTCGTGGGCGTGCTCTCTCCCGAAGAGGTGATGGCGTCGCTCAAGCCCGGCGGCAAGCCCTTGGCCTTCAATCACTCGCCCTTCTTCGCGCCGGTGCCCGAGCCATCGATCAAGACGAGTGTGGAGGCCATGAGCGTGGCCGTGCTCACCACCATGGCACCCAAGTAGCTCGGCGTGCGGCTGCCGCCGGCGACCGTAGTCTTCGACATGGCGTCGGCAGAACGCCGATGTCACGGCGCAAGAATTGGCGATTGGCCTCGTCTGCAATCTGTGGCAGCGCATGGAGACGACCTGATTCGCGCGTGGTACTTGACCAACGGCAGCGATGTGGCACTTGTCACCTACGTGGTAGCGGCGGCAAGCGGCAACGCCGCGGCCGAGCTCGCCGACGCGGGCGCCATCGTCAGGTCCATCGACTTCGGCTGAACGCCGACGGACAGAATGCGGCCAGAACCAGACATTGCCCACCGCTTCTCAGATTCCCTGCGACGACGCCATGTACCTCAATGAACTGTGCCTGATGACGCCGCCCGCAAATCGCAGACACCGCAGAGCCTTATGAAGCTATCGCAAATTTTTGAGCAGGAGCGCAGCCGATATGTGCAGTTCCTGGTGGAGACTACGGCGCGAATTACCGCCGAGTCCAAAAGAGTGGTCGGAGAACTGCTGCTCAGCATAAACAACGAGGCCATCCCGTACCCATATCGTTACGTCCGAGTCGACATCATGTCTGACGGTCTCGATGGCCTGCCAAAGCCAGCCGAAGTGGTGGTCGACGTTGACGAAGCATTCGAAGCGCGGGAATTCAACTTTGGAGCTTTCGCGGTAGAGGTCTACCCCTTCACTTGGAATTCCATCCAGGTGCTGGTAAACGGCCCAATCAAGGACCTAAGGCAGTTGGAAGGCTGGATTACTCGCTGGCTGGACGTTGAGAGCGAAAATCCTCCGGGTCCCTTCGGGACAAGCCAGGCAATTCACTCATTCTCCCAAGTCGAGAGTCAGGATGGATGGTGGTACCTTACCGGCGACTTTGGCACTGCCCCGGCCGATGCGCTATCGGAGTTCATTGAGCTTCTGGCGGGCCAGGGCATGACACGTATTGTCATAAGAAGCGGTCGGTGACTTCTTTCCTAGGCCCATTGTCGCCCTGCGGGGTACAGCAGCCTCCGGCCAGAACCAGTCGTTCGGCGCGAAGGCAGAATTTGCTCCAGACCGGACGCTCGCGGTCGAATCAGGGCGACCTCCAGACACATGCTTCGGTTGCCGGATCTAGATATGCAAGCTCGCCGCCCAGCATGGCCGGCCGTCACCGAAGGAATTGCTTTGGAATCAACACAAGACCAGAACGGCGCATCACCGAGCAAGCTGGAGCGCTACGAAGGCGCCTTGCTTGGGCTCGCGGCTGGTGATGCGGTTGGCACTACGGTCGAGTTTAGTCCTCGAGGCACGTTCGTGCCCATGACTGACATGGTCGGCGGCGGCCCCTTTCATCTCAAGGCAGGAGAGTGGACGGACGACACTTCCATGGCACTTTGCTTGGCGGCTAGCTTGATTTATATCAACGGCTTTGACGCACGCGACCAGATGAACCGCTACTGCAACTGGCGCAACGTTGGCTATCTCAGCAGCACCGCCGAATGCTTCGATATCGGGTTCACGGTGTCGACAGCGCTCAACAGCTACCTCGAGGGCGGAGACCCTTTTGCCGGAGATCCAGACCCGCGCACGGCGGGAAACGGCGCACTGATGCGGCTTGCTCCAATTCCGATGTTCTACTTCGCAGACGAGCAGGAAGCGTGGCGCTATGCGGGAGAAAGCACCAGGACGACACATGGAGCGCAGGAGGCCATCGAGTGCTCACGGCTCTTTGCGCTCCAGCTCAGGGCGGCCCTGGCTGGTGCTGACAAAGAATCCGTGCTCGGTGCGCAGCCGCTGGAGCAGTTGAGTTCGAAGGTCCGAGCGTTGGCTGATGGGAATTATCTGTACAAATCACGTGATGCTGTAAGGGGAACCGGCTATTGCGTGGAATCACTCGAGGCTGCCTTATGGTGCTTTGCGCAGTCTTCGTCCTTCAAGGAGGCCATACTTCTCGCTGTCAACCTTGGAGACGACGCTGATACCACCGCTGCGATTTGCGGGCAACTCTCAGGAGCTTTCTATGGCGTGCAAGGTATTCCCCACGAGTGGCGCAAGAAGCTCGTGATGCTCGCCGAGATGAGCCAGATGGCTCACCAGCTGTTGACGCTTTCCGAACGGCGTTAATCTTGCCAGCCGAGATGCGAACATTTCAATGTTCGTGCGGTAGCCAAGCTGGCCGAGGGACGGCACCCGGCCAGGACCGGTCGCTCGGCGATACGCCACAATTCGCCCCGGTTAGCAGTCATTCGCACCTCTTCCCAAAGGTACCGATGCCACTTCAATTCTTCGACGCATCTCTGGTCGGCCCCTTCTCGAAGCGCGAGCTCGACGAAATGAAGGACATGATCCGCGCCGATTTCCCTTCGTTTGAGTTCGACCCGAGCTACGTGCACGTCGTCGAGGAATTCAACGGTGGCAGGCCCTCAACGAGATACTTTCGCACGCGCGTTGGTCAACTTGCTCCACCGATAGAACGGTTCCTCCACTTCACGGCCGGTCATGACCTTAAGGACCATCAGCTCGGGTTCTTAAACGCCAATGTCTTCTGGTCCGCTCTCGAGAATCGTCTCGGGTCGCTTCTGCCGTTTGCCGTGCTGGCAAACAACGATGCCCTTTGCTTCGACTGCGGTTCGGGCGAGTCGCAGGTCGTCCTCTGGAGCAACGAGCGGTCCGAAGAGGACGAGCCGTCGTACGAGGGTGTAGCGGATTCGTTCGACGACTTCTGCGCAGCACTCTCGTCGGTGGCCACCGAGTGACCGCGATGCGCCGGGCTCGGCGGCCTTGGAGCGGTGCCGAAGCTCCCGCCCAACCGGCTACAGTCGGCCAGAAGGAGTCGGTCGCGCACGCGGTCTGATTGCGCCCGAATGGCTCGTCTCGTTCATAGAACAAGGAGAAGGCATTGAAGGACCCAAACGAGTTGTTCCAGGCAACCCTGGACAGGCTGTCGCCGTTGCTCGAACCGGGGTGGATTGAACTGGTTCTCGACTATCACGTCGATGAAGGACAAAGCGACCTGGCGGGAAGCTATCTCTGCCGCACCGCCTCTGGACTCGAGGAAGTGGCAATCGTGTCTCCGCCGGCGCTCGATGGCCTGTTCCGTGACCTACGGGCCAGCCTGCCAGGTGGCTCGCAACGTCCGTTCTCTCATTGCAAGCTCCGTGTGTCGAGAGGCGACGGTTCTTTCAAGGCCGACTACACCTACGATTCTGTCGATTGGACCGAGTTGTTGACTTCCTCCAACTGGAACTTCACCGAAGCTCCGACCAAGCGCGTATCGCAAACGGGTGTTGGTGCGAAGTAGGGGCGAGCACTGCGGCCGGCTACAGTCGGCCACAAGCCGACCTTCGATAGCGGCTCACAGTTGTGTCAGAAATGAGGAGATTGGAACGGCATGGTGGCGCGTAAAGACGAGGTGACGGTAGAGCTGAGCGACGTGAGAAGCTCGCTCGAACTTCAGAATCGGCTAATGACCGCGCTCGACTTTCCAGGGTGGTACGGCCGGAACTGGGACGCCTTCTGGGACGCAATCGCAGGGTTGGTGGAAATGCCGCACCGGCTGCGATTTGCCGGCTGGGCCGACTTCGCAGACCGCCATCCGCGTGATGCCAAGCAGCTCCGTGAGTGCCTTGCCAGGATGCGAGCCGAACTGCCAACCCATGCCGCCGTGGTTGCCTATGACTAGGGGCGGGATGCGGTCACAGCCGGACTATTGCGTTGTTCACGTTAGGAGCACCCATTGAGCCTGCCTGATACGAAAGAGGCCATTCGCCGCCGGCTCTTCATCGCGGCTGTTCGCAGCGGCAACCAGACTCCACAGTTTGGCTTTCAGATCTGCCCCGACTGCGGCGGCCGAGGCTCCATTTGCGTGGAGCGAGAAGTGAGTGGGCGCCGGAGTGCGGCGTTCGAGGAGTGCCCGGAGTGCCACGGTGAGACCATAGTCCCTGCATAGCAACTCACGCGATACAGCCGATCAAATAGCCCGGCGGTGCATCCGTTTTTGAGTAGCGGCGACTTCTGCTCAGGGTTCGTTCACGACGGGAGCGCGACCGGCTACAGTCGGCCAGGACCGGACATTTAACCGAAGGAGCGGACATGAGCCAAGACGTGAGCCCATCTGACGCGGACAGGGCGAGAAGCGTTGTCTCGGAACACCCGCTTTGGGCAGAGGCTTCGGCTCACGTGTACTGCGAGAGCGATATCTTCAGCTCTCAAAAGAGCCTCATTGAGCGTGCGCGCCTGACTGACGAAGAGCGTGTCGCACTGCAAGCTGCGCTCGCGGATGCAGATTCAGTTTTGGTGGTCAGCTATTACACAGCCGACAAGATGCCGGAGCCGCTCTCGGGGGGAGGAAAACTGTACGGCTTTTTGGTCCATCCCCATTCTTTTGCGCTGCTGCACGCTGGTGAAGGCACTTGGCGCTCGTAGCTCTTTCCACTCTCACGCGCCCAGCCTGGCGCGAGGCTACATTCGGCCAAGAGCAGTCAGCGCGATGACCAATAGCATTCAACATGAGCTTCACTCTTGACTACACAAGCACCGAACCGGTGTCTGAGCGGGTGGCGGCGCAGGTCTCTGCCGACGCCCGCGACCTTCGGAAGTCGTTCGACTGGTGGGCGGAATCCCTGTCGATCGAGTTGGACGAAGACTCCAAGCACTTGAGTGGTGGAGCACGAGTGATGCTGGGCGGCTACGGTTCCGTCCGGATCACGGAACCAGAGGACAACTTGATGATGTGTCGAGACATGCGGCAGATAGTCAAGGCGCTAGTGCGATGGTCGCAGAGCTACAGCATCACTTGGAATCTCAGCGTGGCGGGTCACGACATTGGGCGGGTCACCGGAGACGCGAATGATGCCGTCGCCGCTCGGCTCCTGGGCCCATGCGATCAACCGGGATGGCCGGAGAGCAGGATTCAGGAGATTCTGAAGAAGCACAAGGCGCGGAAGAGCAGGTAGCTCCCCAGGAGGGGGGCTACGGGGGACGTGAACAATTTCCGCTTTTGCGCGCCGGGAAAGATGGCTTCGCGACCGGCTACAGTCGGCCAGAACCGGCCGCTCGGAGCCAAGGCAGAATTCGACCATGACCCGGAGCCCTTCCAGATGACGATGCTGCAGCATGTTCAAGCGTGGATTCAGCACGCTCGCGCTGTTGCCGGACCGTCCTTCGACGACGGCCCGGTACCGGTGGCGCTTTTCGATGCCTTCGATGTTGATGACATCGGGTTTCCTTTTCGCAACATTCCTGTGCGGTCCTGGCTGCTGCACGAAGGGACCTGGGTCGATACTTCCGCGAGAGCTTTGTCCGGAGTGCCATACGCGGCGTTCTGCATCGATGTGCAGACGCGGAAGGCGAGAATTCAGTATGGATGGGCGGCCCGCTATGGGGCAGGCCTTGAGGTTCAGTTTGATTCCGAGGGCGTGGCCACGTCTGAGAAGATGGCTTGGATTTCCTAAGCCAAGGCCTGGTTGAATGGGTCCGCTGGTAGCCCACTGTCGGCCACAACCAGTCGTTCGCTGCAACGACGCAATGCGGCCAAGAGTCGACACCCCAGACGAGCCCTGAATAGAGAACCAACTATGAAATGTTCGCAATGTGGCGGTGTCGATTTTGAAACGCCCGCTGAGCACAGTGCGCTGGAAATCTGGACATGTGAAGGCTGCGGCTCCGAGATGGCGGTTCACTGCCACTACCTTCCTGACATCTCCGGGTTTCCCAAGCAAGATTGGTTCGCCGGGAAATTTCTTGTTGGGGGGAGAGCCAACGCTGCCAAAAGCTATCTGAAGCTAAAGCGTCTTCTCAACGGTTGCGAACGCTTCGACCCGAGCAGGCTTGAGAAGCAGTTTCTTAGTGGGGCTCTCGAGTGGGATTTGGGGCTGTTCCCCGACTTCGAGGTCGAACGCCTCACAAGCGAATCGACGGCGACAGGAATTCAGATCGAATTCGACAAGGTCCCCGAATAGAGGCGGCCAGAATCGATATGGGCAACTCTCGACGGTGCGCGCGAATCTGGGCTTCGACCTCAGACGGCCTGAATCCGGCGACTGCTATCCGGCGCTTTCAAGGACTGCTCACGGTCCATTGCGCCAGGCCTGCGACCAGCTACAGTCGGCCAGCAGCGGTCGTCCGAGACAAGCTATCAACTAAGCCAAGAATCGCACCTTCGATGAGTCACCTCACCATTTCGAGCATCAACTGGCTTTCAGATAGCGAGGACGCCGATGTCACACTTTCCAGCGATGTGGCCACGGTGGTGGCCTTCTGCTTCCAGTGCTCTTACAAGGTTGGCCAAACAGTTCCCAACCTGCTGCATCCGGTCATGGTTGGCGAACTGCAGTCTCCATATCTACAAGACTGGCCGGCGGACGAGAAAGCACTCGTTGGTGCAGAGCGGCTGGAGCGCCACGGGAGCTCCGGGTATCGCGGTTGCGGCGAAGTAGTCGATCAAGCTGAGGGACTGGTCCAGGTTCGCGGCTTTGTCTTCAACTTCGGGGATGTCCCGGCTGGTGCCGAAACTGTCCGGTTTCAGTTTGACCGACTGGACCTTTGGTGAGCACAGATGTGAGCAGATAGACGACTGCTTTCGAGAACAGCGAACTTCGGCTTAGGGCCCCAACCGGTCATCGGGCTCGCTCCGAAGCGGTCATCGGGCTGCTCCTTAGTGGTCATCGCGCCCCGCTCGAATGCGGTCAACGCTGGATGCAGCGTTCGTCTTGAGCTGCCGCTGCCCGCGATGGTAGAACGTCAGGCCATCGATGACGAAGCTAAGCACGCGGTGACCCACTTCAAGCGCGTGAGCCGGCGGCGCCACGTGCCCGATCTAAAGCGGCACGTGCAGGCAACATGCCCGCAACCTGCAGCGCCTGCAGCGCCTGCCGCGCCTGCAGCGCCTGCAGCGCCTGCCGCGCCTGCAGCGCCTGCAGCGCCTGCAGCGCCTGCCGCGCCTGCCGCGCAGATGGCGTAGCCCATGGCCTCAACGCCAACCTCGTTCACAAGTGGCGCCGCATAGCTTGCGACAAGATGGCACAGTGCGCCGCCGTCAAAGGCCCAGCTCGGTCAGACCCGGATGGTCATCCGGACGGCGGCCGAGCGGCCAGTGGAACTTGCGTTCCTCGGCCTTGATGGGCTTGTCGTTGATGCTGGCATGGCGGTCGGTCATCAAGCCGTTCTCGTCGAACTCCCAGTTCTCGTTGCCGTGGCTGCGGAACCAGTTGCCGGCGTCGTCGTGCCATTCATAAACAAAACGCACCGCGATGCGGTTGCCGGTATAGGCCCAGAGCTCCTTGATCAGGCGGTAGTCAAGCTCTCGTGCCCACTTGCGCTCCAGCAGCGCCTGGGCCTCGGCACGGCCCTGCAGGAACTCGGCCCGGTTGCGCCAGTTCGTGTCAGGGCTGTAGGCCAGCACGATCTTGGCCGGATCACGGCTGTTCCAGCCGTCTTCTGCGAGGCGAACCTTCTGGATCGCAGTTTCGAGGGTGAACGGGGGCAGGGGGGGACGGGTTTCCATGGCAATTCCTTTATCAATGAAGGGTCTGTTGTGAGCCACAGACCAGCGGCATGTAGACAGGTCTGTCTACGTGGACGAATTCTGGCGCAAGTAGACAACTCTGTCTATAGTGGAGCTATGAATAAAGTTGTCAGCATCAGCAACAGTGACCTACCGGCTAGAGAACGCATCCTGCGCACAGCACACGACCTCTTCTACGCCGAAGGCCTTCGAGCCACCGGGATCGACCGCGTCATTGCGGAGGCGGGCGTGACCAAGGTGACCTTCTACAGGCACTTTCCAAGCAAAAACGACCTTATCCTGGCGTACCTGGACCTTCGCCACGAACAGTGGATGAAGTGGTTCACCGAAGCTTTGGAGCGCCACGGCGGCCCGTCGAAAGGCGCTCAGGCGCTCCCGCCAGTGATGAAGGAATGGTTCCGCGGCAAGGCGCTCGGCGATTTCCGAGGCTGTGCCTTCCTCAACGGCGTCAGCGAGATGGGACCCAGGATGCCTGCTGTCGTCGAAGCCACCCGCCAGCACAAGCAGCAGATGACCGACGCCATCGAAGCGTTGCTGCCGCAGTCGGGTCAGCGAAAGCGGGCGGCCGAGGCCTTGGCCACTGCTGTGGATGGGGCCGTCGTGCAAGCCCAGTACGGCAGTAATCCGGCACCCGCTCTGCGAGCGCTCCAGTTCATTGTCAACCAGGTGACGGACAAAACCTAAATGCGGCTGAGGGAGGGCCTGCAAAACCTTCCGTCAATCAGACTGGCGAGATGCGTAAGCGGAGAGGGCAATGCTGGGCAAGAGCCTTGACCCGCTGACCAAGAAGACCTTCAAGGAGTGGGAGCAACATCGATCCTGCTCCCGCAAACAGTCCTGCACAGCTTTGCAAACGCCAAGGCGGCAACGGATTGGTACGCATCCCTTCGACGCAACAGGGCGGCTGTGCGCGGGTTAGGTGCCGGGAAGATCGCGATGTTGCAAAGATCCGGGTGCTGCTCGCCAATGGCTTCGGGAAGAATGGTGATCACATGGCTACGCCTGACGACCTCAAGCAGGGCGCTGATGGTGTTGGCCTCTATGGCGATGGAAGGCGATATGGCCTGAGACCTCAAGTACTCGTCCACGTGGACCCGCGTTGCGAAATCAGGACTCAGCACCCCAAGCCGTTCAACCGACAACATCTGAGGCGTGACGGCCTCTCCGAGGGCGGCGAAGCGGTGGGCTCGGCCGACTACGACACTTAGTCGCTCCACCAGAATGGTCTCACAATCAATGTCGTCCGCAGGCCGCGAGACATTGAACGCGATGCCCACGTCCACCTCGTCGGCCGCAACCGCTGCAGCAATGGTGTCGAGAGACATCTCCTTCAGCCGAATGATGATCCCGGGATACTTGGTATGAAAGGCCGTCACCAAGGGGCCGACCAGGTAGGCGGTGAAGGTTGGCGTCGTCGCCAGACGCAGTTCACCGCGCTGGAGATCCTGCACGTCATGAATGGCCCGTCGCGCAGCAGCCAATTCACGCAGCGCTCGGCGCGCATGTTCAATGTAGACGCTACCCGCGTCCGTCACCCTCACGGTCCTGCCGCTGCGGTCTAGAAGCGGCACGCCCAGCGTCTCCTCCAGCTGAATGATCTGCTGCGACAGGGTTGGCTGAGAGACATGAAGGGCCTCCGCAGCGCGCGTGAAATTCCCGTGTTCAGCAACGGCAAGCAAATAGCGAATGTGACGAAGCTGCATGCCCTTGCCTTTCCGTATTTCCAGTGGTGGGAGTGCTATTGGTGGTTCCTATGGGCTCCATCCGAAACCGGTCTTGGACCGCCCGGAGGAAACGGTCGAACATGAGCTCCTCGCAACAACACGGTGATTCACATGAAACCGTTCATCAAAGGCGCGATGAAGTTTCAGGCCGATGTCTTCCCCAAGATGTCGAGCCTGTTCAAAACACTGGCGACAAGTCAGAACCCCAGTGCCCTCTTCATCACCTGCTCGGATAGCCGCGTCGTTCCGGAGTTGCTGACTCAGCAACAGCCCGGCGACGTTTTTGTGATCCGTAACGCCGGCAATATTGTCCCATCCTACAGCTCAGAACCTGGCGGCGTCACCGCCAGCGTCGAGTATGCAGTCGGTGTGCTCGGTGTGACCGACATTGTGGTCTGTGGTCATAGCGACTGCGGCGCCATGACGGCCATCGCGAAGCATACCTGTCTGGATCACCTTCCTGCGGTAGCGAGCTGGTTGCGCCATGCCGATGCCGCCAAGGTGGTGAACGAGGCGCATACCCACGACACGCCAATAGCAAAGGTCAGCTCCATGGTGTACGCCAACGTCGTTGCCCAACTGGCCAACATACGGACCCATCCGACCGTTGCGCTGGCGCTCGAACAGGGCCGGCTCAGCCTGCATGGCTGGGTCTACGACATTGAATCCGGTGAGGTCAAAGCCCTCGATGGCAAGCACGGCATTTTTGTCAGCCTCGCCAAGCATCCCGGCACCGTCGCTTCCGAGCCCCATCCGCAGCTGAAAGCTGCTTGACTCCCCCTCCCCTCTGAAAGGAAAACTGCAATGCTTCACTCCAATGTGACCCAAACTTCGCGCGTTGAATTGACCTCCCGCGTGCTTGCCGCAAAGGCAAGCAAAGACATCAGCTTCGGTGAATTGGCAGAAGGCACCGGACTTCGGGTGGCCTATGTAACGGCTGCACTGCTGGGGCAGCATGCCCTGCCGCGACACGCCGCGGAGCTGGTCTGCAGCCGACTCGGCTTGGACGCCGCCGATGCCAAAGAACTGCAGGCGATTCCCCTGCGGGGCAGCCTCCCCGGCGGCGTGCCGACCGACCCGACCATCTACCGCTTCTACGAGATGGTCCAGATCTACGGCACCACGCTCAAGGCTCTCGTTCACGAGCAGTTCGGTGACGGCATCATCAGCGCCATCAACTTCAAGCTCGACCTCAACAAGGTGGAGGATCCCGAAGGCGGCTCACGAGCGGTGATCACACTGGATGGGAAGTTCCTGCCCAACAAACCTTTCTAAGGCTCCATCGGTCTTTCCCACATGAATGAGGGGCGCCACGATGAATACGAACGAAAACGAACTCATGCTTGCGTGGAGCAAGCCACTGGTGACGGCGCGGCGCCTCACCCTTCACCAGATCCCCGAGGGGTGGCTGGCGAGTCTTGACGGCTTCCCGATGTCGTACGGGGAAACGCCGCGCGTAGCGGTGACGTGGACCTTTATCATGAGTCGCAAATCGGCCTACGAGTGATCGCGGTCGTCGGTTTGATCTGGTGCTTCGTGATCGGATCGCTGGCGGACCGGCGGTCGGGCAGCGTGACCCTGCACCCCTATCGGCGGGCACCTTCCAAGACTTGGAGGTGCCCGTCAATCTTGCGGCGAAGTACCGACGACTGGATGGAAGCGGCGCGCGTGACGTTGAGAGTCAGTCGAAGGCAGCGAACCTCGACCTGCATCGACGCCAACTAGGGTCTCTACGAACGCTCCTCGAAGATCGGCCCCGATTTTCCGGTTGTAGATTTAAGCTGCGCGTTGGCGAGTTCTCCAAGATTTCTTATAGCCCCTTCCAAGCGCGGGTCGCCGAGATGCCCGTAGTTGATGCGCAGGTGCCGGGTGTATCGGCGGTCGGCTGAAAACAAATGGCCCGGCGCTACGCCTATGCCGAGCTGAAGAGCGTCCTGGTGCAGTGCGAGCGAGTCGACGCCTTCTGGCAGCGCGAGCCACAGGAAATAGCCTCCCTCGGGGCGCGTGACCCGCGTTCCAGTCGGAAAGTATCGATCGATAAGTCGCAAGCATGCAGCCTGCTGGCGGCTGAGCGAATGCCGCAGGGCGCGCAGGTGACGATCAAAACTCCTGTGTTGGAGGTACTCCTGCAACGCCAGTTGCGAGGGGAGTGCCGTCGCCAGCGAGCTCATCAACTTGTTCCGACCCAAAGTGGCTGCAAAGCGACCGCCCGCTACCCAACCGATGCGATATCCGGGTGCCAGGGATTTCGAGAAAGAACTGCAGTGCAGCACCCAGCCAGCCCGGTCCCAGGCCTTGGCTGGTGGCGGTCTCCGAGCCCCATGCGCGAGCTCGCCGTACACGTCGTCTTCGATCAGCGGTATGGCGCGGGTGGCGAGCATGCCGACCAGTTGCTCTTTGGCTGCGTCGCTCATGGTGCAGCCCATTGGATTCTGGAAGGTCGGCATGAACCAGCAGGCCTTCACCGGATGCTGGTCGATCACGCGAGCAAGAGAGCTGAGATCCACGCCTGTACGCGGGTGGGTCTCGACCTCGACCGCGCGAAGACCGCGCCGCTCCAGTGCCTGCAACGCACCATAGAAGGTTGGCGTTTCGATCGCCACGACGTCGCCCGGCTGCGTCACCGATTCGAGTGCAAGATTGAGGGCTTCCATAGCCCCGCTGGTGATGACCAGTTCAGACGCAGGAACATCCATTCCGACGCTGCCGTAACGCAGGGAGATCTGATGGCGTAGTTGGGCGTTTCCTGGCGACAAATCTTCGACGGTCTGCCAAGGATCCATCCGCTTGAGCGCTCGCGTCAGGCCGGCGGCAAGTTGTTCGAAGGGAAACAGCTCTGGCGACGGAAAGGCCGAGCCGAGCGGGACCATATCGCGCTCGCGAGCCTGCGCAAGGACCTGAAAGACAAGCGACGAGACGTCGACCGGCATGGACCGGAGGACAGGCTCGCTGGCGGCGAGTTCATTGGTCGGCATTTCCGCCCCCGCTCGAACGAAGTATCCCGACCGCTGCCGCGCTTCGACAAGCCCTTGCGCCTCCAGCAGGTAGTAGGCAGAGAACACGGTGGACGCACTGATGCCCATTTGCGACTTCAGTTCGCGCACGGAGGGAAGGCGATCATTCGCCTTCAGGCTACCCGCGCGAATACGCTGAGCGATGTTGTCGGCAAGCTTCTCGTAGCGGTTCATGGGCATCTCTTTCTGATACGGGCGTTCTGGACCGCTCCCGAGATTGTCATATCAGACGTCGGCCTGCCCGACGCGACTACCGGCCTCCTTGCATCTGGTATGGAGATTTTCAGCTGATCTGGTTCTGTACGTATCAGCCTGGAAGATGAACACTCGACAGCACGATGAGAGTGCTTCTGTGTGCAGGCGGACTGCTCCGCCTTTCGACGCGTCTTGCAGACGCCCATTTAGCTGACCGCTACCGTTTCGTTGGATTGATTAATCAACTAATTAATTAATCTTTCCGTTTCTTCATCGGTCTATTGAGCTACTCGCCGCACTCGGGCACTTCTCGGTCTGTCCCCTGATGTCTTTTCAATCATGAATTCAATCCCTATCTCTTTTGTTATTTTCAAGGTTCTCGTGCTCAGCGTGGGCATGTATTTGGCCGTCAAGTGGCATTACGAACGGGGACAGAGGGACAAGAATCAAAAGACAGCTGCAGTGGTCCTGACATCCATCAAGGTGGGCTCGGCATTCGTCGCTTCTGCGTTCCTCGTGCTCTTCCTCACCTTTGAGTTTTGCAATTGGATGGGTCTGGACCTGACCATACGGTGATTGAAAGTCTTCGTTTTGCATTGGGCGCATTCAGCAATGGGAAGTACGACCGGTACGCCTCAAAGGTCGCGGCCAAAGTCCTGCGGTGGCGTCACAAGACGCGGCAGGCCTCGATGCCCCTGTCTAGCAGCTTCTAGTGCGACGGACGCAGGTAATGCTCGCAGATGACGTCGTCATGCACTGAGGCAAAGTTCTTCCTCAAGAACTGCCCCGGCACCCAAATGGATAGGAACCATGATGGCGTGCCTTGCGAACAGCAATGGTGGACCGGCCTTCTTCCCAAATAGGCCCGCACATCTGACCGGCCGCTCTTGGTCCGCGCGCGCTTCCAGCGAAGCTTGAGCGGCCCGCACTCAACCCGTTGCAAGCACGCGTCGCGAATGTCTGCTTACCGTCAAATTGAGCGGGGTCGGCGGCCGGCCGGTACTGGCCGAATTTGGGCGTTCGGCGTATCGCGATAGATTGCTGACCTGCTAAGAGTGTCCGGGACTGAAGTCGCCCTTTGTCGCCGATGTCGGCGCATCGAGTTCGTTTTTGCAGCGATTCCAGGATAGAAGCGATAGTGTCCGGTGCCGCCTGCCCATAGCTCTCCTGAAGCGCGTTGGCGATGTGGCGGATTGTGTCGGCCAGCAATATGCCCCACGCAGGCGCCTCACTACGACCGTTCTCCTGCCACATGCCGATCTTGAGAGAGCAATGCAGCCCGTTCTCGGCAATCCATGCGCTGAGCATCTGAATCGACTTCTCGTCGCGCTGTGCTGCTGGAGGAACGACCAAAGGTTTCATGTGGTTCAAATGCGTTTCAACGGCCGTTTTAGGTCCAGTCCTAACCCTACGCCGAAGGTCTGCTGGTGGCCGAAGTTTGCCCGATGCGCCGAACGACGGCCGGTTCTGGCCGGATGACCTGCTCCCTACCAGCCGTACCAGCGTCTGCGGCAATGGCTAGGAGGAATGCGGAGGGCGCCGCCGTCGCTTTCAGGCGCTCAGAACGCCATCCGAATGCCCACGTCGTAGCCCAGCGCACGGTGCGGCTGCATGCCGTTGGTGGTCGCGTAGCCCGGCTGAGGGAAGATCGCCGGCAGGCTCAGCACCAGCGGCGTCACGCCCATCACGGTCGGGTTGTTGCGGCCGTTGGCGATGTGGATGCGCGCCACCGAGGCATACAGCGCCGTGCGCTTGGAGAGGTTGTGCACGTAGCCGAGTGCGAGCTTGTTCACCGACGAATTGCCGTCTGGCAGATGCAGCCCGTTGACGAAGCGCACGCGTGCATACGAGGCGCGCAGCATGCCCGCACCCAGTGGCACGTTCACGCCGGCCATGAGGCCGTCGTAGCGGTCGGCCAGGCGCAACGAACCGTTGGCGAACGGGGCGGCACTGTTGCGCACGTCGCGCACGCGCGACCATTCGCCGAACACCTTCACCACGCCGAAGTCGTACGAAGCACCGAGGTTCAGGCTCTTGATCTTCTCGCTCTGTACGGTGGTGCTGGCCAGCGTGCTCTCGCCGTAGCCTAGCGCCACGTCGGCGGGGCCGCTGGCCCAGCCGATGCGCCCGCCCGCGTAGCGCCCGCGTTTGGAGGGGCTGTCGGGCGTGTTGCTGATCTTGGTGTTCTCGTGCAGCGCGTACTGCACCTGGCCGTAGAAGCCGCCCAGGTTTGGTGGCAGGAAGTAGCTGACGGCGTTGCTGGTGCGCAGGTAGCTGTCGGTGCCTGCGGAGAGGCCGCCGTTCAGCAGGCTGCCCGTGGCCAGCGCGCGCGAGGCCGCGATGTTGCTGTTGACCACGGCGATCAGGTTGGTGCCCACGCCGTTGACGCTGAAGGGGTCGAACACCGCGTCATTCCAGAATGAGGCCGTGTAGTCGCGACCCAGGCGCAGTTCGCCGAAGGGGCCGCTGAGGCTGAGCGTGGAGCGGCGCCCGAAGTTCGTGATGCCGCCGCCTGTATCGTTGTTCAGCGGCGCCTCGAGCCAGAAGCTCGCGGCCAGTCCGCCGCCGAGGTCTTCGGTGCCGCGAAAGCCGATGCGGCTGGACGCATTGCCCGAGGGCGACAGCACGGTCTGGCTCTGGCGCAGCTCGGCCGAGCGCAGCGGGTTGTGCGAACTGCTGGTGGTGCGGTAGTGGCTCACGCCTGCGTCCATCACGCCGAACAGCGTGAGCGAGGACTGGGCGAGGGAAGCGCCGGCAGCGAGGGTCGCGGCTGCGGCGGCGACGAGGGTCTTCTTCTTCTTCTTCTTCATGGTCTTGTCTCCTGGTTGTTGTGTGTGTTGTCGTCTCTGTCGTCGTGCGTCAGGGCGCCCAGCGCAGCAGCGCGAGCACCAGCGCGGCGATGAAGACGGTCTCGCCGACCATCAGCACCACCGGCTTGAGGCCCACGTCGACCAGCTCGCGCAGCTGCGTCTTCATGCCGATGCCGGCCATGGCCGCAACCAGGAACCAGCGCGACAGGTCGCTGCCCGCGGTGGCGAGGACCGACGGCAGCCAGCCCGTGCTGTTGAGCGCCACCAGCGCAGCGAACGCCACCGCGAACCACGGCAGCAGCGGCGGGCGCTGGCCGCCCACGGCCTTGCCGGTGGCACGCGTGAACATCACGGCGAACAGGATGACCGGCAGCAGCGCCGCCACGCGCATCAGCTTGACCAGCGTGGCCGTGTCGCCCGTGGCCTGCGACATGCCGTAGCCCGCGCCCACCACCTGCGCCACGTCGTGGATGGTGGCGCCCAGGAACACGCCGGCCGTGTGCGTGTCCATGCCCAGGGCGCGTGCGATCAGGGGGTAGGCGATCATCGTGAGCGTCGACAGCGCCGACACGCCCACCACCGTGAACAGCGTGGCGCGTTCCTTCAGCGGATGCGGCGGCAGCGCCGCGGCCAGCGCCAGCGCGGCCGAAGCGCCGCAGATCGCGGTGGCGCCGCCGCTGAGCAGGCCGAACAGCACGTTGAAGCCCATCAGCCGCGCCACGACCATCGACACGCCGATGGTCAGCACCAGCGACACCGCCACCAGCAGCACCGGGTGCCAGCCCAGCGCCACCACCTGCGCGGCCGTGATGCGCAGCCCGAGCAGCGCCACGCCCCAGCGCAGCACGTGGCGCGCGGTGAACTCGATGCCGGGCTTGCACGGGCCCTCGGCCGAAAGAAAGTTCATCGCCATGCCGAGGATGAGCGCGAACAGCATCACCGGCGCACCGTAGTGCTGCGACAAAAAGGTGGACGCGGCGGCGACCACCGCGCAGGCGAGCGCGCCCGGAAAGAGCAGGCGGCCGCGCGCCGGCCATGCGGCGACAGAAAAGGCGATCATGAAAACCTCAGGGCACGAGCACGGTGGCGCCGGTGGTCTTGCGGCCTTCGAGCGCGCGGTGCGCCTCGGCCGCGTCGGCCAGCGCGAAGCTCTGCTGCGGCTCGCTCACGATGCGGCCGGCCAGCACGTGGCCGAACAATTCGTCGGCCATGCTGAGCATGTGCGGGCGCGGATGGATGTAGTGCACCATCGCCGGCCGCGTAAGCCAGATCGAGCCCTTCGCCGCCAGCAGCTTGGTGTCGAGGACCACGGCGCCAGAAGAGGTGCCGTTGCTTACCAGCGTGCCGCGCGGCTGCAGGCAGTCGAGCGAAGCCTCCAGCGTGTCCTTGCCCACCGAGTCGTACACCACGGGCACGCCCTTGCCGTCGGTGATCTCGCGCACGCGTTGGGCGATGTTCTCGCGCGAGGTCACGATGGTGTGGGTGCAGCCGTTGGCCTTGGCGACGGCGGCCTTCTCGTCGGTGCTCACGGTACCGATCATCGTGACGCCCATGGCACGCGCCCACTGGCAGGCGATGAGGCCCACGCCACCAGCGGCTGCGTGGTACAGGATCGTCTCGCCGCCCTTCAATGGATAGACCTGGCGGAACAGGTATTGCGCCGTCATGCCCTTCATCATCAGCGTGGCGGCGGTGCTGTCCGAGATGCCGTTGGGCAGCGGAATGAGCACATCGGCAGGCATCACACGCACCTGTGAATACGCTCCCTGCGGCCCGATGAGGTAGCCCACGCGATCGCCCACGCGGATGTCGGTCACGCCCGACCCCACGGCTTCGACCACGCCCACGGCGTCGGAGCCCAGGCCGTTGGGCAGCGCGAGCGGATAGCGCCCCGTGCGGAAATAGATGTCGATGAAGTTGACGGCGATGAGGCTGTGGCGCACGCGCGCCTCGCCCGGGCCGGGTTCGCCGACCTCGACGTGTTCGAGCTTGAGCACGTCGGCGCTGCCGGTCTCGTGGAAGCGGATGGCCTGGTTCATGGTGCGTCTCCTGATGCGATGCGTGTGGGGCTGGGATGGAACGGATTCTTGCGGCGCGTTTCAACGTCGGGAAGTGTGGTCTCGGCGATGTCCCAAATCGGCAAATTGATGCCCCAATAAAGCAAGAACTGCGAGCGGAGTGCGCCGGATACTGGCGGCGTTGGCCCACCGAGGCCCGCATGAAAAAACCGGAGACAACCCATGAAACTGCTGCACTTTGCACGCGCCGCCGTGGCGCTGGTCGGATGCTCGATGGCCCTCGGGGCCTGGGCGCTGGGCGACAAGCCCGTCAAGCTCATCGTCCCCGCGCCGCCGGGCGGCACGATGGACATCGTCGCCCGCGTCGTCGGGCAGCAGATGGCGCTGGACATCGGCCGTCCCGTGATCGTCGAGAACCGCCCCGGTGCCGGCGGATCGATCGGCCTGCAGGCCATGCTGCAGGCGCCGGCCGACGGCAACACGATCGTGATGGCGGCGAGCAACGTGTTGGCTGAAACGCCGCAGGTCGTGAAGATGCCCTTCGATCCGCTGAAGGACGTGGTGCCCATTGCCTCGGTGGCGCGCTCGGGCGTGGTGCTCGTCACGGCCGCGAACTTTCCGGCCAAGGATTTCCAGGGCCTGGTCGCCGAGCTGAAGACGCGCAAGGGCAAGGCCAGCTTTGCCAGCTACAGCCCCGGCACCGTGTCGCAGTACGCGGGCCTGATCCTCAGCGACCGCGCGGGGCTCGACCTGCAGCACATCGGCTACCCCGGCTCGCCGCCCGCGCTGCAGGACCTGCTGGGCGGCCAGGTTGACCTGATGTTCGACGGCATGCTCACCTCGATGCCGCTCATCAAGGCCGGCAAGCTGCGCCCTTACGCGTTCACCGGCAAGGCCCGCTCGCGCTTCCTGCCCGACCTGCCCACCACCACCGAGCTCGGCTATCCCGACCTGCAGTTCCGCGGCTGGGTCGGCTTCATTGGCTCCGCCAAGCTGCCGGCCGACGTGCTGGCAAAGCTGCACGCCGCGATCGGCAAGGCCGGCCAGTCGCCCGCCGTGCAGCAGAAGCTGATCGACGTGGGCCTGGAGCCCGAACTCAGCGTCGACACGCCCGCGCTCATCGTCGAGACGAAGGCGCTGTCGGAGCGCAACGCCGCCATCGTCAGGAAGTACCGCATCCAGGCGAACTGAGCTTCGCTCGCCATTTCATCGGAGACCCTTCATGAAGATCAGATCCATCACGCCCTCCATCGGCGCGGAAATCTCGGACGTCCACCTGGGCGAGGCCTCGCGCGACCCCGGGCGCTTTGCGCCGATCCGCGCCGCACTGCTCCAGCACAAGGTGCTGTTCTTCCGCGGACAGGACATCACGCGCGCCGAGCATGCGGCCTTTGCACGCTGCTTCGGCGCGCTCGAAGACCACCCCGTGGTCGGCAGCGACCCCGAGCACCCGGGCCTCGTGCGCATCTACCGCAGCGACAACAAGCACAGCTACGAGAACACCTATCACTGCGACGGCCTGTGGCGCCAAGCGCCGGCGATGGGGGCAGTGCTACGCTGCATCGAGTGTCCCGAGATCGGCGGCGACACCATCTGGGTGAACATGGTGCAGGCGCACGACGAGCTGCCCGAAGAGATCAAGCAGAAGATCGGCAAGCTGCGCGCCAAGGCTGCTATCGAGCATTCGTTCGGCGCCGTCATGCCGATGGAAGCTCGCCTCAAGCTGGGCCAGGACCATCCGCCCGTGGAGCACCCCGTGGTGCGCACGCACCCCGAGACCGGCGAGAAGGTGCTCTACGTGGGCAGCTTCACCACGCACTTCGTGAACTACAGCACCCCCGAGAACGTGCGGCACGGCATCGACAAGACGCCCGGCGCGGCGCTGCTGCTGAACTACCTGCTCAGCCGCGCCACCATTCCCGAGTACCAGGTGCGCTGGTCGTGGCAGGCCGGCGACGTGGTCGTCTGGGACAACCGCAGCACGCAGCACTACGCGCTGAACGACTACTGGCCCGCGCCGCGCAAGATGGAACGCGCCGGCATCGTCGGCGACGTGCCGTACTGAGTTGTCCATCGATTCTGTTTCCTACATCGCAACCCGACAGAAACCACGCCATGAACTTCCTCGACGGCCACCTCTTTCCCGAAAACCAGCAGCCGCTGATCATCACCGCCGCGCCCTATGCGCCGGGCTGGCTTCCTTCCGACTTTCCGGGCGAGATTCCGGTCACGATGGAAGAGCAGATCCAGAAGGCGGTCGATTGCTACAACGCCGGCGCGACGGTGCTGCACCTGCATGTGCGCGAACTGGACGGCAAGGGCAGCAAGCGGCTGTCGAAGTTCAACGAGCTGATCGCCGGCGTGCGCAAGGCCGTGCCGGAAATGATCATTCAGGTGGGCGGCTCGATCAGCTTCGCGCCGGAGAGCGAAGGCGCCGCGGCCAAGTGGCTGAGCGACGACACGCGCCACATGCTGGCCGAGCTGGAGCCCACGCCGGACCAGGTGACGGTGACCGTCAACACCTCGCAGATGAACGTCACGGAGCACGCCGAGCTGGCGGACTTCAAGGGCACCTCGCGCGAGATCCCCGCCATCTACGAAGCCTACAAGGAGATGACGGTGCCGGCGCAGCCGGGCTGGGTCGAGGAGCACATCCGTCGCCTCACGAAGGCCGGCATCCAGAGCGCCTTCCAGTGCTACAACATCAACAGCTTCGAGTCGGTCGAACGCTTGATGCGCCGCGGTGTCTACAAAGGTCCGCTGGTGATGAACTGGGTGGCGATCAGCGGCGGCATGGACGCGCCGAACATCTACAACCTGGCCAACTTCGTGCGTGCGGTGCCCGATGGCGCGGTGCTCACCGTGGAAAGCTCGGTGCGCAACGTGCTGCCCGTGAACATGATAGGTATCGCCATGGGCCTGCACGTGCGATGCGGCACCGAAGACGTGCTGTGGAACCAGACGCGCTCGGCCAAGATCGGTACGGTGGCGCAGATCGAACAACTGGTGGAAATCTCGCGCCAGTTCGGCCGTCCGATTGCCACGGCGCAGCAGGCGCGCGAGATCTCGAAGATCGGCGTTTTCTACGACACAGCGGAAGAGTCGCTGGCGGCCAACGGCTTCGCACCCAATCGCAATGGCGCCAATCAGGGCTTCCTGCGCAAGGCGGCTTGAGAGTGAGCGTGGTGATGACGAAGTCTGTCACGCGCGCCTTTTGGCGCCTGCTCGAAGGCCTTTCGCATGCCCTCCGCTTTGAAGGCCTGGCTCAGAACGCGCGCACCGTCCCCTGAGCCACCGCGCTGGCCGTCTGCTTGCTCCACTGCGAGGCGCTGCAGCCGAAGTGGTGGCGGAACCAGTGGCTGAAGCTGCTTGGCCCCGAGAAGCCCAGCAGCTCGGCCACTTCGCTCAGCGGCAGGTCACTGTCGCGCAGGTGGCGCTTGACGAGGTCGGAGCGCACATGGTCGAGCAGGCTGCTGAAGGTGAAGCCTTCAGCCTCGAGCCGGCGGTGCAGCGTGCGGCGGTCCACGCGCAGGTGCCGCGCCACTTCCTGCGCCGTGCAGCCGCCGCCGGGCATGAGCGCGAGGATGAGTTCGCGGCAGGCTTCGCGCGTGCTCTCGCCGCGGTCTTTCAGGGCCGCCTCCAGGTACTCTCGCGCAAAACGCGCCGCGCCCTGGTCGCCTGATTCGCGCGGCTTGCGCAGATCGGCCGCCAGGCACACGAGCCCATTGAAATCCTGGTTGAACTTGACGTGGCGCCCGAAGAAGGCGCGGTGCGCCGACACGTCCGCCGGCGGGCGGTGCGTGAAGCAGACCTGCTGCGGCCGCCACTGCGGATCGATCAGCTCGGTGAGCACGCGGAACATGATGCCCACGGCCAGTTCCATCGACTGGCGCATCGGCAGCCCGGGGCTGGGCAGCAGGTCTTCGCGCAGGATGACCATGTCGCCCGTATCCTCCAGGCGAAAGCTCAATGAGGCGTTCACCAGCTTCAGGTAGCGGCCCAGCGTGTCGAGCGCGTCGCGGGGCGTGGGCTCTTCCCTCAGCACGACGCTGATCGGCCCGAGCGCCGAGAGTTTGCGCTGCGCCGCGAGCCGCAGCGCGAAATCTTCGGTGCGCGTGGCGCGCGCGGTGATCTCGAGCAGCTCGCGCACGGCGTCACCTGGAATCAGCATCTCGGGGTGCTCGAGCAACTGGGCCTTCAGCCCCACGGTGCGCAGGAAGGCATGCGGGTCCCGGCCGAGCGAGCGCACCAGGTCCACGTAGCCGCTGAGGCTCGCGCTACGCATCAGTCGGCCGAGGTGCTTCATGGTGGATTCTTCAGGAGCCCCGTGCCCGCCCGGGGGCTGATCCTGGATTGCTGTGTCTTGATGATGGCCCGATTGTGATCGGCCATGGCGTTCAGTGTCTGGTGCAGATGGAGACTGCGAAACCGGTCTTCGCACGGACCGTTTCAATGTCCCGCAAAGACAAGTCGCAGTCCCGAATGAGCAAGAAGTTTTCCGGGGTGCGCCAGACACTTTTGGCGCCAGAGCAACTTTCCCACCGGAGACAAACCCCATGAACTTCCTCGACGGCCACCTGTATCCCGAGAACCAGCAGCCCCTGATCATCACGGCCGCGCCCTATGCGCCGGGGTGGATTCCCGCCGACTTTCCGGAAGACATCCCGGTCACGATGGAAGACCAGATCCAGAAGGCGGTCGATTGCTACGAAGCCGGCGCCACCGTGCTGCACCTGCATGTGCGCGAGGCCGACGGCAGGGGCAGCAAGCGGCTGTCGATGTTCAACGAACTGATCGCCGGCGTGCGCAAGGCCGTGCCGGAAATGATCATCCAGGTGGGCGGCTCGATCAGCTTCGCGCCTGAGGACGACGGTGCCGCGGCCAAGTGGCTGAGCGACGACACGCGCCACATGCTGGCCGAACTCACGCCCCGCCCCGACCAGGTGACCGTGACCGTCAACACCACGCAGATGAACGTGACCGAGCACGCCGGCCTGGACGACTTCAAGGGACTGTCGCGCGGCGACCCTAGGCTCTATTCGACGTACAAGGACATGATCGTGCCCTCTAACCCCAGCTGGGTCGAGGAGCACATCCGCCGCCTCACGGCCGCGGGCATCCAGAGCGAGTTCCAGTGCTACAACATCAACAGCTTCGAGACCATCGAGCGGATGATCCGCCGCGGCGTCTACAAGGGCCCGCTGGTGATGAACTGGGTGGCCATCAGCGGCGGCATGGACCAGGCGAACATCTACAACTTGGCCAACTTCCTGCGCGCCGCACCCGATGGCTCGGTGGTCACGGTGGAAAGCTCGGTGCTCAACGTGCTGCCCGTGAACATGATCGGCATCGCCCTAGGCCTGCACGTGCGCTGCGGCATTGAGGACGTGCTGTGGAACCAGACCCGCACCGGCAAGATGAGCTCGGTCGAACAGATCCGGCAACTGGTGCGCATCTCGACTGAATTCGGTCGCCCCATTGCGACCGCGCAGCAGGCGCGCGAGATCATGAAGATCGGCGTGTTTTACGAAACCATCGAAGAGACGCTGCAGGCCAATGGCTTCGCGCCCAATCGCAACGGTGCCCAGCAGGGCTTCCTGCGCAAGCCGGCCTGACGCATGAGGTACACCGGAGTTCTTGACGTACTGTCGGCTGGCGAGCTCTTGCCGGCGGCTCCATAGCGGTGCTTGTCGTGCAAGCCACTCGGCATGACGCGCAATGTGAGCGTCACAGGAAGAGCCAAAAAGCGAGTGGGCTTCTCGCTGCTGCCTGCAAGGAGGGCCGGTTTCGAATGAGCGGCGCCTGCATCAGCCCCGGCCGAACTGCCAGGCTCGAGCTGCCTTCCCCGGCTGTCGCCGTCGCGCAAGAGCCAGGTTGGCCGTGATCATGGCCGCGACCAGCGTGATCAGCCACGAGAAGTACACCCACAGCAAGAAGATCGGAAAGGCCGCGAACGCCCCGTACAGCGCCTTGTAGGTCGGCACCTTGACGAGATAGGTGGCGAAGCCCCGTTTGCCCAGCTCGAAGGCCACGCTGGCGATCAGGGCGCCCGCGACGGCGTCGCGTAGCCGCACCTTCGTGTTCGGAACGAAATAGAACATGCTCGTCAGCGCGGTCACGCCGAGCACGAGCGGCCCGAGGTCGAGCACGAAGGCGAGCGATGGTGGCAAGGCGCCGATCAGACCCAGGGAAACGCCCAGCACGTACGACGTTGCCCACAGACTCAGACCCATCACGGGTGGCCCCACGGCCAACATCAGCAAGTACAGGCCGACTCTTCTGAAGAAAGGCCGATTCCTCCTCACCTCCCACATCTGGTTCAAAGCGTTCTCGACGGTCAGCAACATCGCGACTGCGGTCCCCAGCAGGAAGAGCGAGCCGACCCAGGTCAGGCTGCTGGCATTCGCGGCGAACTGGTCCAGATACTTGAGGACCGTGCGCGCGATGTCTGGCGGCAGCAGCCTGCTCAGCAGGAACTCATGAATCGCATCCTTGAATCGCTTGAAGATCGGGAATCGCGTGAACAGCGCGAAGCTCGTCGCCAGCAAGGGCACGATGGACAGCAAGGTCGTGAATGTCAGGCTTCCGGCGACCTGGGGCAAGCGTTCTTTCCTGGCGCGGTGGATCGTCAGGCGGGTCAGAGTGAACATGTATCGCTGAAAGAGGAGGGGGCGGCTGGCTTCGCGGACGAGCAAGCCGCTGCATGCGATTTTGAGGCCTGCTGCTGACGCCTTTCGGCAAGGTCCATCTTCGATGCGTCGTAGATCGAGGCATTCACTCAGCCGCCCCGCTGCCGGATCTTCGGCAAGCATGACAGCAGCGCCTTCACCTGCGGCGAATCGTCGGACTTGCGCCAGATGGCGACGGTCTCGACGATGGTCTTCTCGCCCTTCATGCTTCGATAGACGACCCCCTCGCGATGCAATGCCTGCACGCTGCCGGGCACCAGCGCCACGCCGATGCCGCCGGACACGAGGCTCACGATGGTGTGCATTTGCCGCGCCGGAAACAGCTTGGGGCTGAAGCCATGCCGCATGCAGGTGGCGACGATGGCGTCGAACATCATCGGACCCTGATGGCGCTCGAATCCGAGGAAGCGTTCGTTCGACAACTTTTCGAGCGCGATGCGCGTGCCGCCGGCCAGGGGGTGCGATGCGGGCAGCGCCACGAGCAGCGGTTCCGTATGGACCAGCCTCGAGTTCAGTGCCGCGGGCAGGTCGGGCGTCCGGAACACCAGGCCGACATCGAGCCTGCCACTCTCTATGTCGTGAATGATCTGGTCGGTGGTGCCTTCCAGCAGCGACACGTTCACGCGCTGGTAGTCCTCCGTGAAGGCGCGCAGCATCGGCGGCAGGAATGAATAGGCCGGCAGGCTGATGAAGCCGAGCGACAGCGAGCCCATCAAGCCCTGAACGGCCTCCAGGGCGCGCTTGCGCAGGGTGTCGGCCGCGGCCAGCACGGCGCGTGCGTCGCGCAATGCGTCCTCGCCGGCCTGTGTGAGCGCGATGCGGCGCGAGGTTCGCTCGAGCAGGGTGACGCCCAGTTCTTCTTCCAGCTCCTTGATCGCCAGGCTCACGGGCGGCTGGGTGAGGTGCAGCCGTTCGGCGGCGCGGCCGAAGTGCAGCTCCTCGGAAACAGCGACGAAGCAGCGCAGGTGGCGCATGTCCATTGATTTGCCTTCTGTATCGACCGATCCAGATTTTAAATTTCTCTGGATCGAAGCGCATCCCTAGACTGCATCGCATCCCGCGCGCCAAGCACGTGAACGGGGGCGCTCCCACAAGTGGCAGCAGGAGACACAACACCGATGTTCGATCGCATCGTCGATGCGATGACGCTGATCGAAGGCGGCCCCAATGCCCTGGGCTCCTGCCTGTCACGCCCGAGGAATGGCCGCCGGCTTCCGGATCCCGGGTTCCTTTTTCCCTTCAACCCAACCCACCACATCATGAGCACCACATCACCAGCCCGCATCGCAGTCGTCACCGGAGGCGCCCGCGGCATCGGCCGCGCCGTCGGCGAATGGTTTCTTGGTCATGGCTGCAAGGTCGTCTTGCTCGACTGCGACAGCGCAACGCTCGACAGCACGATATCGGAGATCGGGCGCCCCGGCGATCTGCTCGGCGTCCATTGCGACGTGTCCGATCCGGCGCAGGTCGACCGCGCCGTGGCGGCCGTCGTTGCAAAGTTCGGCCGCGTGGACGCGCTGGTCAACAATGCCGGCGTGGCCATCTTCAAGCCGGTGCTGGAAACCTCCTTCAAGGAATGGCGCACGGTGATGGCCACCAACCTCGATGGCGCCTTCCTCTGCACGCAGGCCTTCGGCGCGGTGATGGCCGGCAACGGCGGCGGCGCCATCGTCAACGTCGCCTCGATCTCCGGGCTGCGGGCCAGCACGCTGCGCGTGGCCTATGGCACCAGCAAGGCCGCGCTCATCCACATGACGAAGCAGCATGCGGTCGAGCTCGGCGATGCCGGCGTGCGCGTGAACGTCATTGCCCCCGGCCCGGTAGAAACCGAAATGGCCAAGCTCGTGCACAGCGTGGCGATCCGCTCCGACTACTACGACGCGATTCCGCTGAACCGCTATGGCACCACCGAGGAGATGGCGAATGTCATCGGCTTCCTGTGCAGCCCCGAAGCGAGCTTCATCAACGGTCAGGTCGTGGCCGTCGACGGCGGCTTCGATGCGGCAGGTGTCGGCCTGCCGACCCTTCGCCGCCGCAAGGCCGAAGCCGGGGCCGAACTGCAAGGGGCCAAGGCATGACGAAACTGCCGTACATCGGCTGAGGCCACACGCGCTTCGGCAAGCTCGATGGGGCGAGATCGCCGTCGCGAGCCGGCCGGGCCTTACGGCCGAGGCGCTGCGCCAGGTACCGCTGGCCGCGCCGCTTCTTCTTCTGGGATTCGCTGCCGAAGCCGGGTTACGGCAGGTTCACCAAGAACGACATCCGAACGCGCCTCGTCGAGCGTGGAGAATCGCAGCCGGCCATGCACGGCTGAGCCACCGATCACAATGACGAACCACCAAGGAGACAAACCATGAACATTTCCCGTCGCACCATTCTTCGCAGCGCCGCCGCGGCCGCCGTTGTCGCCGCCCCCGCGGGCAGCGCCTTCGCGCAAACCAAGGCCGAGTTCACCTACAAGTACGCGAACAACCTGCCGGTGACGCATCCGATGAACCTGCGCGCCAAGGAGATGGCCGATGCGATCCGCACCGAGACCAACGGCCGCGTCCTCATCCAGATCTTCCCGAACAACCAGCTCGGCTCCGACACGGATGTGCTCAGCCAGCTGCGCTCGGGCGGCGTCGAGTTCTTCACCCTCTCGGGCCTGATCCTCTCGACGCTGGTGCCGGCGGCATCGATCAGCGGCGTCGGCTTTGCGTTCAAGGACTACCCGAGCGTGTGGAAGGCGATGGATGGCGAACTGGGTGCCTACATCCGCGCGCAGATCGCCAAGGCCGGCATCGTGCCGATGGAAAAGATCTGGGACAACGGCTTTCGCCAGATCACCTCATCGTCCAGGCCCATCGCGACGCCCGCCGACCTGAAGGGCTTCAAGATCCGCGTGCCGGTGTCGCCGCTGTGGACTTCGATGTTCAAGGCCCTCGATGCCGCGCCGGCGTCGATCAACTTCGCCGAGGTCTATTCCGCGCTGCAGACGAAGATCGTCGACGGCCAGGAGAACCCGCTGGCCATCATCTCGACGGCCAAGCTCTTCGAGGTGCAGAAGTACTGCTCGCTGTCCAACCACATGTGGGACGGCTTCTGGTTCCTGGCCAACCGCCGCGCCTGGGAGAAGCTGCCGGCCGATCTGCGCGCCATCGTTGCCAAGCACATCGACGCGGCCGGCCTGAAGGAGCGCGACGACGTGGCGCAGCTCAACGCCGGGCTGCAGACGGAACTGGCCGGCAAGGGCCTGGCCTTCAACCAGCCGGACGCCGCCGCCTTCCGCGACCAGCTTCGCAAGGCCGGCTTCTATGGCGAATGGAAGAGCAAGTACGGCGACGAGGCATGGGCCCTCCTGGAACGCTCCGTCGGCAAGCTGGCATGAGCGCGATGAGCCCCGCCGGCCACAGCGTGCAGGCGTCTCCGGCGGTGGGCCCCGCTTCGCGGGCGACGCGCATCGACCGCGTTCTCGGGTTTATCGTCGAAGCGGCCGCTGGTGCGCTCGTGCTGGCGGACATCGCCGTGCTGCTGGCCGGCGTCGTGGCGCGCTTCGCGTTCCATAGGCCGCTGGTCTGGTCCGACGAACTCGCCTCGATGCTCTTCATCTGGCTGGCGATGCTCGGTGCCGTGGTCGCCCTGCGGCGCGGCGAGCACATGCGCATGACGGCGCTGGTCTCGCGCCAGGCGCCCGCGCGCCAGCAGTTGCTGGAGGCCATCAGCGTGTGCGCGTCGCTGGCCTTCCTCGCGATGGCGGCCTGGCCAGCGTGGGAATACGCCTCGGAGGAGCGCTTCATCACCACGCCGGCCCTCGAGATCTCGAACGCATGGCGCGCTGCGGCGCTGCCTTGCGGCATCGCCTTGATGATGCTGTTCTCGGTGCTGCGGCTGTTCAAGGATGCCGACTGGCGCACGGGCACCAAGGCCTTCGCCGCAGTGGCCATCGTGATCGGCGCCTTCGCGCTGGGCCGCGGCGTCTTCGAAGACCTGGGGCGCTACAACCTGCTGATCTTCTTCGTAGGCGTGGTCGGGGCGAGCGTGTTCAGCGGCATTCCCATCGCCTTTGCGTTCGGCCTGGGGACCATCGGCTACCTGGCGCTGGGAACGGACACCGCGCTGCCGGTAATCATCGGCCGCATGGACGAGGGCATGTCGCACCTGATCCTGCTGGCCGTGCCCCTGTTCGTGTTCCTGGGGCTGCTCATCGAAATGACCGGCATGGCCAAGGCCATGATCGCCTTCCTCGCGGGCCTGCTGGGCCACGTGCGCGGCGGCCTGCAGTTCGTGCTGGTCGGGGCGATGTACCTCGTCTCCGGCATCTCGGGGTCGAAGGCCGCCGACATGGCCGCGGTGGCGCCCGCGCTCTTTCCGGAAATGAAGAAGCGCGGCGCCAGCGAGGGCGACTTGGTGGCGCTGCTCTCGGCCACCGGCGCGCAGACCGAGACCGTGCCGCCGAGCCTGGTGCTGATCACCATCGGATCGGTCACGGGCGTCTCGATTGCGGCGCTGTTCACCGGCGGCCTCCTGCCGGCCGTGGTGCTGGGTCTCACGCTGTGCGTCGTCGTCTGGCTGCGGGCGCGGGGCGAGGATCTCAGCCATGTCGAGCGCCCCTCGCGGCGGCAGGTGGCCAAGCTGGCGGCGATTGCAGTGCCGGCGCTGGCGTTGCCTTTCATCATCCGCGCGGCTGTCGTCGAAGGCGTGGCCACGGCCACCGAGGTCTCGACCATCGGCATCGTCTATGCCGTGCTGTCGGGCCTGCTGGTGTACCGCCAGTTCGACTGGAAGCGCGTCGGACCGATGCTGGTGGCGACGGCGTCGCTGTCGGGCGCGATCCTGCTGATCATCGGCACCGCGACGGGAATGGCCTGGGGGCTGACGCAGTCGGGCTTCTCCAGTTCGCTGGCGCAGGCCATGACCGGGCTGCCGGGCGGCGCGCCGATGTTCCTGGCCGTTTCGCTGGTCACCTTCGTGGTGCTCGGCTCGGTGCTCGAGGGCATCCCGGCCATCGTGCTGTTCGGCCCGCTGCTGTTCCCGATCGCCCGCCAGCTCGGCATCCACGAGGTGCACTACGCCATGGTCGTCGTGCTGTCGATGGGACTGGGGCTGTTCGCGCCGCCGCTGGGCGTGGGCTACTACGCGGCATGCGCGATCGGGCGGGTGCACCCGGACAAGGGCATCCGGCCCATCGTCGGCTACATGCTCGCGCTGCTGGTCGGCACCGTCCTGGTCGCCGCGGTGCCGTGGCTCTCCATCGGGTTCCTTTGATGGAGCCTGCTCAAGGTGTCGCCGCGCGGCACTGGTAGCTGGACGCCTGCATGCGGTCGCCGCCTGTGTAGTGCGGGTATGCCGGGTAGCGGCACATCGGTCGGGACGCCTGGACGACAAACGGCGGCAGCGGCGCGTTGACCGTTTGCACCAGCGCGTCTGCGGGCGCAGCGCCCGTGCTCACCCATCGGTCCAGCGGATCCAGGAGGTCCACCATCGTCGGCACCGGCGCGCCGCCTCCGACCGCCCGGGAATTGCCACTGTGTGTCGAGCCCGGTGAAACATACAGCCGCACGGATCTTTCCACGGCCGGTGCTCCCATGCGCGCCACAAGCGCGCCGTGGTACTGGATTCCCATGAGGGGGCTCTGTGCGCGGTCGGCGGCGTTCTCGCGCACGATCAGCTTGCCGCCGCGAGCGAAGAACGCCGAAAGGTCCGGGTCGGTGGCGTCGATCATCGCGGAGGTCTTCTGGACCTGCGCCCGGAACTCCTGGGGACGATAGCGGCGCACGTCGTAGTCCTTGTCGCGGGCGACGGCGTAGCGGATCCAGTTGCTGCCGTAGATCCACTGCGTCGAATGGCGCGCTGCATCCGGAGGGGCAACGGGCGCCGCCGTGCCGGAGACCCAGCGCACCATGTTCAGGGCGGAGGGACCGTCGAGGCTGTCCTCATGGCCGTACAGCCACTGCGGGTAGGTGGTGAGCCCGTTGGCGATGGGAAAGGGAAAAACATACGGCGAGTGGATGCCGCGCACCAGTCGCAGCTGCGCGTCCGACAGGCATTGCAAGCCTGCATCGCCGCCACCGGGGCAGCGCAGCGGCTGCAGGTCGACGCGGGCCTGGCAAGCCATGTAGTTGTTGACGACGCCGTCGGCCAGCCCGTCGAGCGCGTCGCAGGCATCGGAGGTGGCTTTCGCGATCAGCGGGATCTTGCCGGCCTGGAGCCAGTCGTCGTGCTGTGGCACCTGGTTGCGTACGAATGCATGGAACAGGCCGGTCCAGTTGATGACGGGCACCACGCTGACGATGCCGTCGTAGTCGGCCGGGAAGCGCTGCGCCATCATCATTCCCTCGCGCCCGCCTTCCGAGCCGCCGAAGTAGTACGTGCGCTGCGGCGGTCGTGCGTAGTAGGCGCGCATGAGGTCCACGGCCGCGTCCTTCACCTTCTTGTACGAAGCGAACGCGAAGTTCTCGAGCATCTCGTCGTTCAGCGCGAAGGCGCCTGGCTCGCCGGGAGGGAAGGCGCTCGCCTGGTGGCCCGAGTCCTGGCCAAAGGTCGCATAGCCCCGCGCGATGGGTAGCGGGTCGCCCGGCGCGGCGTCGCGCAAGGGCGCGAGGCCGGTGATCAACACGCCGTTGAAGCCGCCGCCACCGTACTGCAGGGCCTTTCCGTTCCATTCGGTCGGAAGGTTCAGCTGGAAGTTGATGACTTGCGCGGCAGGGTCACGCGATGCGATCGTGCCCGTGACCTTGCAGAACCGGGGAAGGGCCGGCACAAATGCACCGGCGTTGGCCGTTCCTGCCGTGGCGGGCGTCAGCACGGCGGAGGTGACCGAGGCCCTTCCGCTGGGCAAGCCGATGGCTCCCGGTTCGATGACATGGCGTGCCAGAGACGCACAGGAAGTTGCTGGCTGCTCGGCGGTCGGCGGCACGGTGCCGCAAGCCGTCAGCGAGAGCCCGGCCGCGGTGAGGGCGGCTCGAGCGAAGGCACGGAGGGTGAAACGGGGCATCGTGTCTCCAGACACCGCTCTGCGGCGGCGCGGCGCCATCTTACGGTCGAAACCGCCGGCGGACCGTGCGTTCGGCATGGCCCGCCGCGGAGTTCACCGCTGCGCAGACACCTCGATCTCCACGCGGCGGTTCGGGGCGAGGCAGTCGATCAGGTCCGCGCGCCTCGTCTGTGCGCACTGCACCTTCGGCTCCGATTCGCCCTTGCCCTGCACCTGCACAGCCTGCGCCGGCACGCCGGCCTGCACCAGGTAGTCGCGCACGGTGCTGGCGCGCGCCAGCGAGAGCGCCTGGTTGTAGCTGTTGCTGCCGAGCCGGTCGGTATGCCCGGTCACCCTGATCGAGTCCACCGGTCTGGCGCTGCTCCCGAGGTCGCTTGCCAGTGCGTCCAGTTTGCGCCGGCCTTCGGGCAGCAGGTCGGCCAGCGAGCGGCCGTCGAAGCGGAACAGGCCGTCGGCGCCGAGCGTCGTCTTTGCAGGCAGAACCACCGGCTGGACGGTAGCGGCGGGCTTCGTCGCGGCCATCGGCTTGAGCAGGTCCGCGCAGCCCGGTCCCTTCCAGTACATGCCGTTGGTCAGCACGTCTGCATTGAAGCGGACCATGTACTGGCAGGTGACGTATTCCGGACCGGCGCTGGTGCGAAAGTGGAAGATGTAGTTCCACTCGCGCACGCCGCCCAGGCCTTCGCGAAAGTGCGGAAAGCCCAGCAGCTCGCGCACCTGGTCCTTGCCCATGCCGGCACGCATGGCGCGCAGGGCCTCGAGGCTCGGAAAGGCGCCTTGCTGCCATTTGGCCGAGTCCAGCGCGGGGAAGTCCTCGTCCTTCGGCGGTGCCGGGTTCTCCGAAGCGGCCCTGGCCTGCATCTCCGGCGTGATGGTGTAGCTCGGGTTGGCGCAGCCGCCGGCCACGAGTGCCGCGAGGCAGAGCGCGGCGAGCGGTGCGGTACGGACCGTGAAGAAAGTCTTGGCTTGAAGAGGCTTGTTCATGATGGAGTTCGTTCAGTTCATCCGTATGGCGATCAGTTGAAGACCCATTCCGCGCCAACGGTGGCGCCCACCCCGGCACGGCTGGTGGCCACGCCGCCGGTGATGCTCCAGGCGTTGTTCTCGGAGGTGCGCCGGAAACTGATGCCCACCGCGCCCTGGCCCTTGAAGGAGCCCGCGCCGATGCGCATGACCGTCTTGCCCGGAACGTAGCTCGCAGGCATCTGCAGGGCCATGGCCGCGGCAACGCCGGCATACGCGTTCTTCTCGACGTTGTCGATGCGGCTGTTGGTCGCATCGATGCGGTTGTTCAGGCCGCCGCTGACCGCGTTCAACTGGTTCACGTTGACGGCGTCGGTGCCCGCCACGCCCGGCGCCACGTTGTGCACCGTGACCGGGCCGGTGGCGTTGCTGCCGCCCATCGTCACGCTGTTGTGGTTGATCGTGCCGTCCGCATTGCTGTCGTACTTGACCGCCGACTGGTCGATCGCAGCGACCGTGCCCTGTACACCCCGCAGCTGCGAAACGTTGACCGCATCGCTGTCGGCCGTGCCCGCGGCCACGCCGGTGATCTGCCGGAACTGGCCGCTGGCTGCATTGCCCACCGATACCGCCGCCAGCGTGCTGGTGGTCGCGCCGATGGCAATGCGCTGCGCGGCAGTGGCGGTGGGCGGGATGTAGCCGGCCACGCCCGCGGCGGTGGAGGCCACCGAGCCCGCGCCCAGCGCCACGCCGCCGGCCTGCGTCACGCTGGTGCCCGCGCCCAGCGCCACGCCTTGCACGGCGGCGGCCGACGACTGCGTGCCCAGCGCGATGGAGTCGGCCATGTGCGAGGTCGCGCCCTGGCCGATCGCAATGCCGCCCGGCGCGCTTTGCTGCACCACCGCGCCGTTGCCGATGCCCACGCCGTTGTTGCCGTTGACCACGGTCTGCGGGCCCACGGCCACCGACTCCGCGCCAATGGCCAGCGAGTCCGCCGCGGCGGAGTTGGCATGGAAGTACAGCGTCGGCGTCACCGCGAAAGACGTCAACGCGCCAGACAGCTGCCGCACCGTGACCGCGTCCTGCGCTTGCGTGCCGTCGGCCACGTTGGTGATCTGGCGGTAGGTGGTCGCACTGCCGACCGACAGTGCGCCCAGCAGGGTGCGGTCGGTGGTGTTGTAGGAGATCAGCGAACTGCCGGCCGGAATGCTGCCGGTGGAAGGCGCGACCGCCCGGTCGGAGACGGCACCCGAACCGATGGCCACCGCACCGGCAACCGTTGCGCTCGCATCCTTGCCCGACGCGATGGCATCGGCACCCGTCGCACCGAGGTTGTCTTCGTTGCCGCCGCCGGTGGAGTTGACGCTGTAGTACCTGATCTTGTTGGCCGTGACCGTGGTGCTGAGATTCTCGATCGATTGGTTGGTGGCGAACAGCTGCGAGCCGTTGATCGCATCGGTGCTGGTGTTGGAGATCCGGCCGGCGGCCACGTTGGT
>NZ_JBGLYU010000050.1:0-47924 GCF_047304235.1 Variovorax sp. Varisp36 | reverse complement strand
TTGGTGGCGAACAGCTGCGAGCCGTTGATCGCATCGGTGCTGGTGTTGGAGATCCGGCCGGCGGCCACGTTGGTGATGGTGCGTTCGGCTCCGACCGTGCCCACGCTGACCGTGCCCACCGGGGTGGTGCCCTGGAAGTTGTAGGTCGTGCCGTTGATCGTCGTGCTCGCAGTCCCCACGGCAGCGGCCGTGGCCGAACCTGCGCCCAGCGCCACGCTGTTGGCGTCCGCGGCCGTGGCCCCCAGGCCGATGGCCACCGCCGAAGCGCCGGCCGCCGCCGCGTTCTTGCCCGACGCGATGGCGTTGGCGCCGGTGGCGCCGAGGTTGTCTTCGTTGGTGCCGCCGGTGGAGTTGACGCTGTAGTACTTGGTCTTGTTGGTCGTGACCGTCGTGCTGAGGTCCTCGATCGACTGGTTGGTGGCGAACAGCTGCGAGCCGTTGATCGCATCGGTGCTGGTGTTGGAGATCCGGCCGGCGGCCACGTTGGTGATCGTGCGCTCCGCCCCCGGCGCGCCGACGCTCACCGTGCTCGCCGGCGTGGTGCCCTGGAAGTTGTAGGTCTTGCCGTTGATGGTCGCGCTGGCCGTGCCGACGGCCGCCGTGGTGATCGAGCCGGAGCCCAGCGCCACATCGCCCGCATTGGCAGTCGCCGTCGCTGCATCGCCGATGGCCACGCTGCCGGCCTTGCCGGCCGCACCGGCCGTGGAGCCGTTGCCCAGTGCCACCGAGCCCTGGCCGATCGCCTTGTTGCCATTGCCGATGGCGACTGCACCATTGGCCTGGTTGGCCGCAGTGGCCGAGGCCGTGCCGTCGCTGTTGGCGATGTTGTTGGCACCGCCGGTAAAGGCACCGGTACCGCTGGCATAGCTCGGATCGCCGATGGCAACAGCCCCGTCGCCGTAGGCCGTGTTGCCCGAGCCGATCGAGATCGCCTTGCCGCCTGTGGCCTTCGCGTTCTTGCCGATGGCCACCGCCTCCGCCGAATCGGCCGTCGCAGTGCTGCCGATGGCGATGGTGTCAGCGGCGCTGGCGCGCGCGCCGTTGCCCATGGCAATGCCGCTTGCACCCGCGGCCAGGGCGTTCACGCCGGCAGCCAGGGCATTGATGCCCGTGGCCCCATCGTTCGCATAGTTCCCCTGCTGCGTGCCGTTGTCGTTCACGCTGTAGTAGTGGATCTTGGACGCATTCACCTGCGTGGTCAGCTGGCTCACGTTCACCGCATCGGTGGGCGCCACGCCGGGCGCCACGTTGGTGATGACCGTGTTGCCGGCATTGATCCCGGTGTTCGTCACGCTCGGTCCGCCCGTGATCGTGAGGCCGTTGTTGTTCAGCGTCGTGCCGCCCGTGGTCACGCTGGTGAAGTTGGGCGTGGCGCTGGTGGCGATCTGCACCTCTGCACCGTTCTGCGTGATGGCGATGTTGTCGCCCGCCGTGTAGGTGGCGGTGCCGCCCGGGGCGATGTTCTGCACGCTGGTGCCCGTCGCCGTGCCCGTGCCTGTCCGGGCCGTGGTCATGTTCCAGCCCTTGCTGGCCGTGGAGCCGATGTTGGCCAGCTCGGCATTGGTGGCGAACAGCTGCGAGCCGTTGATCGCGTCGGTCGAGGTGTTGGAAATCCGGCCGGCTGCGACGTTGGTGATCGTGCGCTCGGCGCCCACCGCGCCCACGCTCACGGTGCTCGTCGCAGTGGTGCCCTGGAAGGTGTGGGGCGTGCCGTTGATGGTCACGCCGGGGGTGTTGACCACGGCCGCCGTGACGGAGCCGGAGCCCAGTGCCACGTCGCCCGCGTTGGTACCCGCCGCCGCGCCGGAGCCCAGCGCCAGCCCGTTGACGACGCTGGCCGCGGCGTTGTTGCCCATGGCCACGCTGCCGGTGGCCGCCTTGGTGGTGCTCGCACCCACGCCCGCGGCGATGGAGTTGATGCCCTGTGCGCCGTCGTTGTTGACGTTGGCTCCCGCCACCCCGTTGTCGTTCACGCTGTAGTACTTGGTCTTGTTGGCCGCCACCGTGTCGCCCAGCTGGGTCACGTTCACCGCATCGGTGGGCGCCACGCCGGGTGCCACGTTGGTGATGACCGTGTTGCCGGCGTTGATGCCGGTGTTCGTCACGCTCGGGCCACCCGTGATCGTGAGGCCGTTGTTGTTCAGCACCGTGCCGCCCGTGGTCACGCTGGTGAAGCTGGGCGTGGCGCTGGTGGCGATCTGCACCTCCGCACCGTTCTGCGTGATGGCGATGTTGTTGCCCGCCGTGTAGGTGGCGGTGCCGCCCGGGGCGATGTTCTGCACGCTGGTGCCTGTGACCGTACCGGTGCCCGTCTGGCCTGTGGTCACGTTCCAACCTTTGTTGGCCGTGGTGGCTACATCATCGATCGCGGCGTTGGTGGCGAACAGCTGGCTGCCGTTGATCGCATCGGTGCTGGTACCGGAGATCCGGCCGGCTGCGACGTTGGTGACGGTGCGCTCGGCGCCCACCGCGCCCACGCTCACCGTCGAAGCCGGCGTGGTGCCCTGGAAGTTGTAGGTCTTGCCGTTGATCACGGTGCTGGCCGTGCCGACCGCAGCGGCCGTCGCGGAGCCGGAGCCCAGCGCCACGCTGTTGGCGTTCGCAGCCGTCGCGCCCAGGCCGATGGCCACGGCCGAGTTCCCCGCCGCCGTCGCGTTCTTGCCCGATGCAATGGCATCGGTGCCCGTGGCGCCGAGGTTGTCCTCGTTGCCGCCGCCGGTGGAGTTCACGCTGTAGTACTTGGTCTTGTTGGCCGCCACCGTGGTGTTCAGCTGGGTCACGTTCACCGCATCGGTGGGCGCCACGCCGGGCGCCACGTTGGTGATGACCGTGTTGCCGGCGTTGATGCCGGTGTTCGTCACGCTCGGGCCACCCGTGATCGTGAGGCCGTTGTTGTTCAGCACGGTGCCGCCCGTGGTCACGCTGGTGAAGCTGGGCGTGGCGCTGGTGGCGATCTGCACCTCCGCACCGTTCTGCGTGATGGCGATGTTGTTGCCCGCCGTGTAGGTGGCGGTGCCGCCTGGGGCGATGTTCTGCACGCTGGTGCCTGTGACCGTGCCGGTGCCTGTCTGGCCTGTGGTCACGTTCCAACCTTTGTTGGCCGTGGTGGCTACATCATCGATCGCGGCGTTGGTGGCGAACAGCTGGCTGCCGTTGATCGCATCGGTGCTGGTACCGGAGATCCGGCCGGCCGCGACGTTGGTGACGGTGCGCTCGGCGCCCACCGCGCCCACGCTCACCGTCGAAGCCGGCGTGGTGCCCTGGAAGTTGTAGGTCTTGCCGTTGATCACGGCGCTGGCCGTGCCGACGGCCGTGGCGGTGGTCGAGCCAGAACCCAGCGCCACGTCACCGGCGTTGTTGGCAACCGAGTTCGCGCCCAGCGCCACGCTGTTCGCCGCCTTGGCGCTGGCCGTGTCGCCCACGGCGACGCCGCCCGCAGCCGCGACGGAAGAGGCATTGCCGAGCGCCGTGGCACGTGCTGCCGCGGCGTTCGCGCCGGGGCCGACGGCCGAGGCGCCCACGTCGGATGCGCTGGCAAATTCGCCGACCGCCAGGCTGTTGGTGGCACTGGCGCTGGAGAAGGCACCCACCGCCGTGGAGCCGCTGACGCCCGATGCCACGGCGTTGACGCCGATCGCGGTGCTGCTGACCGCCGACGCCTTGGTGCCGGTGCCGATCGCAATGGCGTCGCCGGCCGATGCGCTCGACTGGAAGCCCTGCGCCACGGACTGATCGCCCGTAGCCGACGCGGCGACGCCGGCCGCCAACGAATTCGCGCCGGTCGCGCCGTTGTTCGTGTAGTTCGCCTGCTGCACACCGCCATCGTTCACGCTGTAGTAGTGCGTGGGCGTGCTGGCCGCGATGGCCTGCACCGCCTGGTTGGTGGCGTAGAGCTGCGAGCCGTTGATGGCGTCGGTCGAGGTCGCGGAGATCCGGCCCGCGGCCACGTTGGTGATGGTGCGTTCGTTGCCCACGCTGCCCACGCTCACCGTGCTCGTCGGCGTGGTGCCCTGGAAGTTGTAGACCGTGCCGCCGATGGTGGTGCTGGCCGTGCCGACGGCCTTGCTCGTCGTGGAGCCCGAGCCCAGCGCCACGTCGTCCGCGTTGTTGGCCACCGCCGTGTCGCCGAATGCCACCGCGCCCGCGGCGAGCGCGCTGCTGGTGCTGCCGATCGCGACACTGCCCTGGCCTACCACGGTGTTGCGGTAGCCGATGCCGACCGCGCCCTGTGCCGCCGTGCCGGGGGTGCTGACCGCCTGCCCGCCGCCGCCCACCATGTTGGTATTGCCCATGGCCACCGAACCGTCGCCGGTGGCGGTGTTGTCCAGGCCCGAGGCAATCGCGCCGTTGCCGGTGGCGGTGTTGGGGTCGCCGATGGCGACCGCGCCGTTGCCGTTGGCGACGTTGCCCGAGCCGATCGAAACCGCGCGACCGCCGGTGGCCCTGGAGCCCCGGCCAATGGCAACCGCCTCGGCGGCATCGGCGACGGATTCACCGCCAATCGCGATGGCATTGGCGCCCGATGCAAGGGCGCCCGCGGTGGCGTTGCCGCCCATCGCCACCGCGCCGACGCCGGTGGCGCGCACGGCCGTCGCTGCCGTGGTCCCGCCCGAACCGAGCGCCGTGGCGTAGTCGGCAGCCGCATTGGTGCGGGTACCGGCCGCCAGCGCATCCAGGCCGGTTGCCCGGCTTCCGATGCCCAGCCCGACCGCCCGATCTTGCGAGGCCGTCACGTCCGTGCCAATGGCGATGGCGCTTTCCCCCAGGGCGCCCGCTCCTGGAGCCGTGCGCGCGCCAAGATTGATGGAGTTGATCTTGGTTGCGATCGCTTGGAAGCCGATCGCGATGGCGTTCAGGTTGCCTGCATTGCTGCCGGTGCCTTGAGCGAGGGTATTTGCTGCCGATGCCGTTGCCTGCGAACCGAGGGCGATCGCGTTGTTCGCGCTCGCATTCGCGTTCAGGCCGATCGATGTGGTCGCATTGCCTGCGACACCGATACCTGCGTTGGTGCCGATCGCGACGTTGTCGTTGCCGCTGACCAGGCTGCCCGCCGAAGCGGCCAGCGTGGCGTCATAGGCGACCTTGCCATCGCCCGTGCCGAATGCGACGTTGCGCGCTCCCGTGACGCCCGAACCGGCGCCCCGCATCACGCTCGCAATGCCTCCGCCCAGAGCCGTATTCAGCGCGCCGCTGACCAGCGTGCCGGCGGCAATGCCCACTGCGACCGAACCCGTGTTGGCGATCGTCGAGCCCGCGCCGGCACCCTGGCCGACCGCAACCGTGCTGTCCCCGAAAGCGACCGCTTGCGCTCCGAGCGCAAGCGAACTATTTCCCAGCGCCCGGGCGCCATTTCCTACGGCGGTTGCTGCAGCATCGCTTGCCGCTGCCAGATGTCCTATCGCGGTGGTATCCGTTGCCGATGCGTTGGCCTGACGTCCCACTGCTGTGCTGCTGTCTCCGCTGGCAACGGACGCCCAGCCCCCGGCGAATGAAACAGCGCCACTGGCCGTGGAACTGGTACCGACGGCGGTGGAGTTCCCGCCCGATGCGGTGGAAAAGGTTCCCAGGGCGTTGCCGCCGGCTGCGGTGGCATTGGCGTTGACGCCTAGTGCGACTGTATTGACATTGTTTGAAACCGTGCCACTACCTATCGCGATCGCTCCTCCGGGACCTGTGGCCGATGCCAGCCGACCGATAGCCACCGAGTATTGGGCCGAGGCTACGCTCTGATAACCCACAGCCGTCGCCCAGTTGAGGGTGGCCAGTGCCTGATACCCGAGCGCAGTGGCTCCATCCGCGGTGGCCTGGGATTGCCACCCCATGCATGAGGCGGTGCCGTTATATAAGTTGTAAGGCGAATTGGTGCAGTTCACGGATTGCGCCTGCGCCGAGAACGACAACAATCCGAGCACGCTGGCCACAGCGGCCAATGCCACGCGGCCGCCGCCGCGCTTGCCACAGGCTCGCGTGTTTTCCGACGCGGCGACCCAGGCGCCAAGGGACTCATTCCAGAGTGAGCGATAAGTTTTATTCATGACCCCATCCATCCAATTAAAAATCAGTGATCGGTCCTAGGACCTTGTCCCTGCGCATTATTTGTTAGTTGTTGCAAACAAATGTTAATTGGGGGGTGGGTAATTGCAATCTGCCTTGTCGCTTTTAGGAGGCAGTTTGTCGAATTGATTTAAATTTTCAAACGCAGATTATTTATTAATAGTAATAACAAGTTACTAATGAATTTAATGCTTACCATGGAAAGTTCCTTTGTCAATCGTAGATTTTGGTGGTAATGAACATCTGTTTCTCACAGGAGGAAAGCAATCGATAGCTCTTTTTAGTGCATCGATTTACTTGCGAGATATTTATGGAAACGATGTTCCATGGCGGGCATGCCGCTTGACAAAGCCCGCGATCAGACTCGCGCGAAATTTGGAAGGCCGTTCCGCCCCGGGGAATCAACCGCCCGGTGACCGGCGCGTCACCGCGCTCTGGAACTCTTCGACCGAGGCAAGCAGCGGCGATGCCTTCCAGCACACGAGTTGCACGCCTTCCGGTTGCACGCACTCCAGGCAGAGGGCCACGGCATGCGCGTTGTCCGGCTGGAGCTGCCAGAACCGCCAGCGCGCAGCTGAATCGTCGAGGCCGTCCTCGAAGCCGACCGCCACCTCATGCGCGCCTTCGAAACTGAAGGAGAACCGGTCCAGCGGAAGCGACAACCCCATGCCGCGCGCCTTGATGTAGCTTTCCTTGAGCGTCCAGAGATCCCAGAACCGGGAGGGCTGAAGCTCGGCAGGAAGCTGCCGCAGCGCCTGCGCCTCGTCGGCGGAAAAGAACTGCTGCGCAATCTCCAGCGGGGCGGCCCTGGCCGTGTGTTCGACGTCCACGCCCACCTCGCGCTCGACCGTCAGCGCCACCACGATGAGCGCGGCGCTGTGCGAAATGTTGAAGCGAAGACGCTTCGCCTGCAGCAGCGCATTGGCGATCCGCGGGCGCCCATAGGCGTTGGTTTCGAACCGCCAGTCGCGCGGCGCGATGGGCGCGTAGCGGGAGAGCAGCGAGCGGATCAGCCACCGCGTCATGAGGTACCGGCGCCTGTCGCGGGCGAAGTGGAAGCGCCCGTGCTTTTCGCGCTCCTCGGGCGTCAGCAGGGCCATGGCTTCTTCGTGGGCGGGGGCGTCCTGGTCGGGAACGTACAGGTGCCACAGGTGGACCTGGCGCGAGTCGATCTGCAGTTGCATTCGCAATTCTTGCTTGATTTTTCAACTCGTCCGGCGGGTTCTTCAGCTGGGCTTAAGCCCGCCCATACTGGTGTCGACGGTCTGCTGGCGTTGGTAGAGGTCGCTCAGGCACCCGCCCATTGGTGGTGGTTCCTCGAGGCCGGCGATCGTCACATTTTCAGGAAAAGGCCCTTGGCACCGCTGGCTGGAGGATTGAGCCGCGGCTCCCGGAGAACTATTCTTCGATCTGCCATGACCCACGAATTCTCCGACTTCGATCTCCCCGAAGGCTGGACTTGCCAAGTGGACCTCAAGAAGGCCCCGGAAGGCACCTACGCCGGCAAGGCCGAACTCCGCCAGGGGCGCGTGCAGCGCTGCGTGTTCGTGCTGGCGCAGCAGCCTTCGCGCGAAGCCGCGCTCGAACGGGTCAGGTTCCGTGCGCGGTTTTTCGTGGACGAATGGATGACCCGGCCTGGGGGGCGTGATCCTCAGGCCTGACGCGCCCGCGAAAAGGCGTTGTCCGTCAGCAATCCGCGCCCGCCGCTGGCGTGCCTCGCCCGCGCGCGCGAAAAGACTCGGGCTCTTGCCAAAGAACCCCAAGCACCCCTCCGGACGGCTCCATGCCGACCGCCCCATCGGCGACTACGCGCTCATCGGCTCGACCCACAGCGCGGCGCTGGTGCACCGCGGCGGCGACATCGAGTGGCTGTGCCTGCCGCGCTTCGATTCCGCGGCCATGTTCGCCAGCCTGCTCGGCGACGAGCGCAACGGGCACTGGACGATGCGTGCCAAGGACCGCAGTGCGCGCATCACCCGGCGCTACCTGCCCGGCACCGTGGTGCTCGAGACCACGATCCGCACGGCCAAGGGCGTGGCCATCGTCACCGACTTCATGCCCCGCCCCGCCATCGACGGCACGCACGAGGTGGTGCGCATCGTGCGGGGCGTGCGCGGCATCGTCGCCATGCACACCGAGTTCCGCATCCGCTTCAACTACGGCGAGTGGTGCCCGTGGATGGAGCGGCGCGACGGCGCGGTGTTCGCAACGGCCGGGCCCGACTCGGTGCGCATCAGCTCCGGCGTGCCGCTGACCAACGAGAACTTCGCGAGCTTTGCCGACTTCTCCGTGTCGGCGGGGCAGTCGATCGCGTTCAGCCTCGACTGGTTTCCGTCGCACCTGAAGCCGCCGGTGACGCGCGACGCCAGCGCGCTGCTGGCGCGCACCGTGATCGAGTGGAGCGCATGGACCGGGCGCTGCGGCTACGGCGGCGAGTTCCACGAGCCGGTGATGCGCTCGCTGCTCACGCTCAAGGCGCTCACCTACGAGCCCACCGGCGGCATCGTTGCCGCGCCGAGCACTTCGCTGCCCGAGCGGCCCGGCGGCGAGCGCAACTGGGACTACCGCTTCTGCTGGCTGCGCGACGCGGCGCTCACGCTCTACGCGCTGATCGGCTCGGGCTATGTGGAGGAGGCCAGCGCCTGGCGCTGGTGGCTGATGCGCGCGGTGGGCGGCTCGCCCGAGGAGCTGCAGGTGATGTACGGCCTGCACGGCGAACGCTCGCTCACCGAACTCGAGCTCGGCTGGCTGCCGGGCTACGAGAACAGCCGGCCGGTGCGCATCGGCAACGGCGCGCACGGGCAGCGGCAACTCGATGTGTACGGCTCGGTCATCGCAGCCTTCCATGCGGCGCGCAAGGCCGGGCTGGCGGACATGGACAAGGTGTGGCCGCTGGAGCGCGCCATCGCGAAGCAGCTGACGGCGCTTTGGAAGGAGCCCGACTGCAGCCTCTGGGAAGTGCGCGGCGAGCCACGCCACTTCGTGCACTCCAAGATCATGTGCTGGCTGGCCTTCGACCGGATGATCGCGAGCGCGACGGAGTACGGGCTCGAAGGCCCCGTCGAGCGCTGGCGCGAGGTGCGCGACGAGATCCATGCCGAAGTCTGCGCACGCGGCTACGATGCCGGGCGCAATTCCTTCGTGCAGTTCTACGGCGCCGACACGGTGGACGCGGCGCTGCTGTGGATGCCGCTGATCGGCTTCCTGCCCATTCACGACGCGCGCGTGCAGGGCACCATCGCGCGCATCGAGAAGGAACTGATCTTCAACGGCCTGGTGTACCGCTACCGCACCGAGAAGGGCGTGGACGGCCTCGAAGGCGGGGAGGGCGCGTTTCTCGCGTGCAGCTTCTGGCTGTCGAACGTGTACGTGGCCATGGGCAGGATGCGCAAGGCGCGGGCGCTGTTCAAGCGCCTGCTGGCACTGGGCAACGACCTGGGCCTGTTCGCCGAGGAGTACGACCCGGTGGCGCAGCGGCAGCTCGGAAATTTTCCGCAGGCGTTCTCGCACATCGGGCTGATCAACAGCGCGCATGCGCTGGTGTCGGCGGCCGGCGGCGTGTGGGAACTGGCGGACCTCGACGGCAAGGCGCAGCCGCAGAAGGCAAACAAGACGGCAAGGAAGAAGACGCCGCTCAGGCGGCCGCGAGCGCGAACTCCTCGGCGCTGAACACGGTGTGGAAGACCGTGCCGTCGAACATCTCGAAGAGCTTCTTCGAGACCTCGCGGCTTTCGTAGCGCACGGGCGAATCGAGCGCGATGGCGATGTCCTCGCGGCTCGCATAGCGGATCGACAGCACCATTGCCAGTTCGGGATCGCTCACGTCGCTTTCGAGCTGGCGCAGCACGCGCACCTCAAGCGCACCGGGGAAGCGGGTCCACAGCGGCACGAGCTTTTCGTGCACGTGGCGGTCGAATGCTTCTTCCATGCCGGCCTTGACCCGGCCCCTGAAAAACGCGCAGCGGATGAACATGGGTGTTCTTCTTTCCTGGTTGAAATCCGTGGGTGCGGCCGCTTCAGCCGCGAGCGTAGCCGTCGAACTGCCGCATCATGGCCGCCGTGTCTTCGGCACCGAGCCCGGCCGCGACGAAGCTGCGGTGCAGCTCCGAGACGGCGCCCGCCAGCGGCATCGGCAGGCGTTGGCCCTGCGAGAAGGCCTGCACCGCCTCGAGGTCCTTCAGCATGTTGTCGATGCGCCCCGTGGGCGTGTAGTCGCGCGCGGCCATCTTGGGGCCGAACTCGCGCAGGATCTGGCTGTCGGCGCGGCCGCCGGCCAGCGCGGCGGGCAGCTTCGAGGCATCGACGCCGCCGGCCTCGGCCAGCCGCACCGCCTCGGCCACGGCCTGGAAGCCGATGGCGCAGAGCAGCTGGTTGACGAGCTTGGTGGTCTGGCCCGCGCCGCTGTCGCCCATGCGGGTGTAGTTGGCGCACAGGCTGTCCATCACGGCGCGTGCGCGCTGCACGTCTTCGGCGCTGCCGCCGGCCATCACCGTGAGCTGCCCGAGCAGCGCCTTGGGCGCGCCGCCGGAGAGCGGTGCGTCGACGAAGCCCATGCCCGTGCGCTCGCGCAGCGACTGCGCGAGCCGGCGCGTGGACGGCGGGTCGATGGACGACATGTCGATCAGCAGCCGCTTTGCATCGGCCGGCGCGGCGGCGATGCCGGCCTCGCCGAAGATCGCGCGCTCCACCACCGCCGCCGAGTTGAGGCTGGTGATCACGAAGTCGCAGGCCGCCGCTGCCGCCTGCGCGGTGCCGGCGGCCTGCGCGCCATGCGCCTGCAGCGCCGCGACCTTGGCCGTATCGGGATCGAACACGCTCACCCGGTGGCCGCATTCGAGCAGCCGGCGCGCGATGGCCGTGCCCATGATGCCCACGCCGATCACGGCCACGCGCTGGCTGGGGACGGTTGCGGTCGTCATGCGGGGGCTTTCAGCATGCAGTGCACGGTGCTACAGGCTCGCGGTGATGCCGCCATCCACATACAGGATGTGGCCGTTGACGAAGCTCGACGCATCCGAAGCCAGGAAGATGGCCGCACCGCCCAGCTCTTCCACGTCGCCCCAGCGGCCGGCGGGTGTGCGGCCCGAGAGCCACGCCGTGAAGGCCTCGTCGGCCACCAGCGCCTGCGTGAGTTCGGTCTTGAAGTAGCCCGGCCCGAGGCCGTTGACCTGGATGCCGTGCTTGCCGAGGTCGATCGCCATGCCCTTGGTGAGCATCTTCACCGCGCCCTTGGTGGCGGCGTAGGGCGCAATGCCGGGGCGGCCCAGCTCGCTCTGCACCGAGCACACGTTGATGATCTTGCCGCGCTTGCGCTCGATCATGCGCTGGGCCACGAAGCGGCCGACCAGGAACACGCTGTCGATGTTCGTGGTGACTATCTTGTGCCAGGCATCGACCGGGAATTCGGCGAACGCGCCGCGGTGCTGCATGCCGGCGTTGTTGACGAGGATGTCGATGGCGCCGATGTCGGCTTCGATGGCGGCCACGCCCGCTTCCACCGCGGCGGCGTCGGTCACGTCGAAGGCCATGGCCTCGGCCGCGATGCCCTTGGCGCGCAGGGCGTCACGGGCGGCGGCGAGCGCCGCGGCGTCGCGTGCATTGAGCACCACGCGCGCTCCGGCATTGCCCAGCGCCGCGGCCAGCGCGAAGCCGATGCCCTTGCTGGAGCCGGTGATGAGGGCGGTGCGCCCGGAAAGGTCGAACAGTTTCAAGGGAGGCTCCTGGTCCATGACAGTTGGATAAGTTACCGGTATCTTTTGCAGTCGTCAATGGGTAAAACCTGCGCTGGCGCTATTTCATGCTGGCGATTAAAGTTACCGGTATCTGATTGAATCGACAACCGCAGGAGAGACCCGCTTGACCGCTACCGCTACATCCCCGCACGTGCTGATGCCCGGCGCCTACCCGGAATGGGACATGGCGCCGATGCAGGCCGCCTACACGCTGCACCGCCTGTGGGAAGCGCCCGACCGGCAGGCCTTCATTGCGGAGCACGCGCCGCACATCCGCGCGGTCGCCACGCGTGGCGAACTGGGCGCGAATGCCGAGCTGATTGCCTCACTGCCGAAGCTGGAACTGATCGCCTGCTACGGCGTGGGCACCGACGGCATCGACCTCGCCGCCTGCCGTGCGCGCGGCATCCGCGTGACCAATACGCCCGACGTGCTCAACGGCGACGTGGCCGATCTCGCCGTGGGGCTCACGCTCGCGCTGCAGCGGCGCATTCCGGCGGGCGACCGGTTCGTGCGCAGCGGCGCATGGGCCAACGGCGGCATGCCGCTGACCACGCGCGTCTTCGGCCAGCGCATCGGCATCGCGGGCTTCGGCCGCATCGGCAGCACCATCGCGCGCCGGCTCTCGGGCTTCGACGTGGAGCTGGGCTACTTCAGCCGCACGCCGAAGCAAGACAGTCCGCACCGTCACTTCGCAAGCTTGTCCGCCATGGCCGACTGGTGCGACGTGCTCATCGTCATCCTGCCCGGCGGCGAAGCAACGCGCGGCATCGTCAATGCCGAAGTGCTGCAGGCGCTGGGCCCGAAGGGCTGGCTGGTGAACGTGTCGCGCGGCACCACCGTCGACGAAGGCGCGCTGCTGCAGGCGCTGGAGGCGCGCGCCGTTGCCGGCGCCGCGCTCGACGTGTTCCTCAACGAACCGCGCATCGATTCGCGCTTTGCCGCGCTCGACAACGTGGTGCTGCACCCGCACCATGGCAGCGGCACCGAAGAGACGCGCCGCGCCATGGGCGAACTCGTGCGCCGCAACCTCGAGGCCCACTTCGCGGGCCAGCCCCTGGTCACTCCCGTTGCCTGAAGGAAGAAACATCATGCGTTTGCGTTGTATGTGCCTCGTGATCCACGCCCCCGACGATCTGCGCCTGGACGAACAGGACGCCGGCGAGATCGGCCCGGGCCAGGTGCTGGTGAAGGTCGGCATGGGCGGCATCTGCGGCTCCGACCTGCACTACTTTCACAACGGCGGCTTTGGCACCGTGCGCATCAAGGAGCCGATGGTGCTGGGCCATGAAGTGGCCGGCACCGTGGTGGCGGTGGCGCCCGGCGTGGAGAGCGTGCGCATCGGCGACAAGGTGGCCGTCAACCCGAGCCGCCCGTGCGGCGCCTGCAAGTTCTGCCTCGAGGGCCTGCCCAACCAGTGCCTCGACATGCGCTTCTATGGCAGCGCGATGCGCACGCCGCACGTGCAGGGCGCCTTCCGCAACATGCTGCTGTGCGAGGCCACGCAGTGCGTGAAGGTGGCCGAGCACGTGCCGCTGGGCCTGGCCGCGCTGGCCGAGCCGTTCTCGGTGGGGCTGCACGGCGTGTCGCGCGCCGGCCCGCTGCTGGGCAAGCGGGTGTTGGTGTCGGGTTGCGGGCCCATCGGCGTGCTGGCCATCGCGGCGGCGCGCGCGCACGGGGCGGCCGAGATCACCGCTACCGACGTGGTCGACGAGCCGCTGGCCATCGCGCGCGCCATGGGCGCCGACAACGTCATCAACGTCGCGCAGGACAAGGCCTGGGTCTCACGCCATTCGGCCGACAAGGGCACCTTCGACGTGATGCTCGAATGCTCGGGCAACGAGCGCGCGCTGCGCGACGGGCTCGAGGTGATGCGCCCGCGCGGCGTGGTCGTGCAACTGGGGCTGGGCGGCGACGTGAGCATTCCGCAGAACATGGTGGTGGCCAAGGAACTCAGTATCTGCGGTTCGTTTCGCTTCCATGCGGAATTTGCGCTCGCGGTGCGGCTCATCAACGAAGGGCGCGTCGACCTGTCGCCGGTGGTGTCGCACACCTTCCCGATGCTGCAGGCGCGCCAGGCCTTCGAGCTGGCGAGCGACCGGCAGAAGGCGATGAAGGTGCTGATCGATTTTGCGGATGCGGGCGCCGAGGCTGTTGCGGCCTGACGGGGTCTTCCGCTGAAATCCTGGAGGAAGTTGTTTCGGGCATCGCTATTCCTACGTGAACTGGCGCAAGAGGCCGGCGGCGCGGCGCGAGCCACAGGCTCAGGTTGCTGCATATCGACGTTCAACAAAACGGAGGTATCCAGATGTCCAGACTCAACGACGAATGGAAGGTCGAGAAGCACGGCCCGCTTGAAATGCTCGGCGAAGGCTTGCACACCGTGGCGGGCGAAATCGTCATGCCGCTCGGCCATTTTCCACGCCGGATGACCGTGCTCACATTGCGGGGCCGGCGACTCGCCGTGTGGAGTGCCATTGCGCTGAGCGAGCCGCAGATGGCGCAGCTCGAAGCGCTGGGGTCGGTCGACTTTCTGATCGTGCCCGGCGCATCGCACCGCCTCGATCTCAAGGCCTGGAAGCGGCGCTATCCGACTGCGAAGGTTGTCTGCCCGCCCGGCGCGCGCGAAGCCGTGGCCGAGGCCGCGCCGGTGGATGCGACCACGGACGTGCTCGACGACCCGACCGTGGCGTTCCAGACCGTGCCGGGCGTCGGCGACAAGGAGGCCGCCCTGGTCGTCCGGCGCGCGGACGGCACCTCGCTGGTCGTCAACGACATCATTGCCAACGTGCACCATCCCGACGGCCTGGGCGCCAAGGTGATGGCGCGTCTCATGGGCTTTGGCGTCAAGGAACCGCAGATGCCCTGGGTGGGCGAAAAGATGTTCGTCAAGGACCATGCGGCGCTGGCGGCTGCACTGCGTGCCTGGGCGGCCGAACCGGCGCTGGCGCGTATCGTGGTGAGCCATGGCGACGTGATCACCGAACGGCCGCGCGAGGTGCTGGAGAAAATCGCAGCCGACATTGCACAGTGAGGCATGAAGTGCCGCGGCGCCCCTTCAAGCCCCGGTCGCCCCCTGACGCGTCATCAATGTATTCGACGGCAGCGTCTCGTCCAGCAGCTTGCGCGCTGTCTCGATGCCCGCCACCGGCAGCAGCTTGGCGTCGAGCAGGCCGACCTGCACCAGCACGCTGGCCTGGTCCCAATAGATGTGCTCGTGATAGAGCTTGTTGCCGCGGAACTTGATGACGGCGAGCAGCGGTATCTCCACGCGTTTTCCGGTCGGTTTGACCCCCGGCAGCATCCATGGGATCTCGGTGGTGTGCGTGAAGCAGAACAGCATCTCGTCGACCACCTGCGTGGCGCCCACTGTGCGCGAGATGGGCACCAGAGAGGTGTCGGGCGGATTGCTGTTGACGAAGTGGTTCGTATAGAACGCATGCAGCGCCTTGTAGCCCACGCCGCCGGTCATGGTGGGAATGTGGTTGACGTACGGCTCGGCCACCATGGTGCTCATCGTGTCGTCGACGTTGCGCGTGGCGAACTCGTATTCGCAGTGCTTGTCCCACAGCGCCGAGAGGTCGTAATGCGGGCCGATGGCGTCCTTCAGCGTGGCGATGCTGCGCTCGTGCGCCATCAGCGCAGAAGGCTTGTGGAAGTGCTCGCCGCCGGCGCGCGCGAAGGCGTGGTCCATGCCCGGATACACGTACAGGGAAACGCCGGGGCGGCCCTTGAGCGTGGCGACGATGCGGTCGCGCGCCTCGGGCGGACAGAACTTGTCGAGCTCGGCGATGTGCAGCGTGAGCGGCCGCTTGATCCGGTCGGCCTCGCCGAGCGCGGCGTCGATGCCCACGCCGTAGTAGCCGACCGCCGCGTCCGCGTCGGTGCGGCATGCGGCCAGGTATGCGAGCTTGCCGCCGAGGCAGAAGCCGAGCACGCCGACCTTCCTGCCGGGCACCTCGGCGCGCGCGCGCAGCGCATCGATGGCGGTCTGCATGTCTTCCATGCCCTTGGCTTCGTCGAAGCCGCCGTAGAGCGCGAAGGCGCGCTGCCAGTCGGCCTCGCTGTAGCCGAGCTCCACGTTCGGCTCCTGCCGCCAGAACAGGTCGGGCACCAGCGCCACGTAGCCTTCTTCGGCATAGTAATCGGCCACCTCGCGCATGGTGTGGTTGATGCCGAAGATTTCCTGGGCGATCACCAGGCCGGGGCCCGTGCCCGCCGCAGGCAGCGCGAGGTAGCCGCGGAAGGTGCCGCTGCCATCGGCGGCTTTCATTTCGATGTAGTGGCCTGAAGCCTGAGCTTTCTCTTGCATGTGGTTCTCCGTGTGCGTTCTATTGCAAACATTCCGGGTGCCGCGTCGTCACCTGGTAGTAGCCTGAGTGAAAGACCAGCGGCTCGCCATCGAAGCGGTCGTACCGCTCCACTTCGCCGATGAAGATGAGGTGGTCGCCCCCATCGTACTGCCGCACGTTGCGGCAGACGAATCGTGCGATGACGTCGTTGAGCAGCGGCACGCCTGCCGTGCCCTCGCAGCAATCCACGCCGCCGAACTTGTCGGCCTGCGGCGTCGAGAACTGGCGCGACAGGTGATGCTGGTGCGCCGCCAGCACGTTGATCGCGAAATGGCTGGCGCCGGTGAAATCCGCCACGCTCGGTGCGTTGCGGGCCAGGCTCCACAGCACCAGCGGCGGGTCGAGCGACACCGATGAAAACGAATTGGCCGTCATGCCCACGCGGCGCCCGTCGATGGCGCGCGTGGTGATGACGGTCACGCCGGTCGAGAACTGGCCCAGCGCCTTGCGGAAGTCGCGGCGGTCGAACCGGTCGACTGCCGCCTCGCGGGCCCTGGCTTCCAGGAAGCGGTCGGCCTCCGCGGCATCGAACCACCAGGGCGCGAAGGTGCGCGGATCGTCGAAGCCGTTGACCAGCGTGCTCGCCACCGGGGGCATGTGCGTGGCGCTCTGCAGCAGCTTGTGCACGTGGGGCAGGGGCGGCGCGAGCAGGCTGTGGGTCCATGCGGTGGCCCAGCGTGCATAGCCTTCCCAGTAGCGGTCGAAGGTCTGCTGCATCCACTTGGCATCGAATGGCGCGTCGCCGTGCTCGAGGATGCGCTTGAGACAGATGTCGGCGCTCTTGGCCGCGTTGTTCGAGCCCTGCCCGGTGATCGGGTCGTTGAGCACCACCACGTCGGCCAGGCCCAGCACCTTGCGCCCGGAAGGCAGCGTGGCCACCGGCTTGCGCACCGTCGGTGCGAAGCTGCCGACGAGCACGCCGTTGTCGTCGGCCAGTTCCATGTGCCGGCAGCGCTCGGCTTCCCAGGGCAGGAAGGTGTCGAGGATCCACTTGCTGCGCGCGAGGTGCTCCTTCGGTGTCTTCACGTCCGCCCAGCAGTCCATCGGCCCGCCGGGCACGCCCTCGAACACCATGATCTCGCACGGGCCGGTGGTGGTCAGCGCAGGGAACACGAAGTACTCGCCGACGCCGGGAATCAGGTTGAAGCACACCCGCGCATACGGCTGCGCCGGCAGCATGCCCTTCACGTAGGTGAGGGCCAGCACGCGCTGCGGTGCGTCGAACGGGGAGCGCTCGGCATCGCGCTCGAACAGCTTCGAGATCTCGCCCTTGCCGCTGGCCATGACCACGAGGTCGTGCGTTTGCGCACATGCATCCAGCTCGCCGAGCCCCACGTCCTGCAGCACGAGGCGGCCGCCTCGCTGCTCGAACGCATTCATCCATCCGGGGATCTTGATGCGCTGGTCGACCGACTGCGCCGGTCCGTCGAGCCTTGCGCTCCATTCGATGGCCTTGCCACCCTGCGGGTTGCGCACCGTCATGCCGATGCCTTCCACGCACGGGCATTCACCGGCCCAGAAGTCCAGACCGAGCTCGCGCTCGGTCTGCAGCGCGGTCTCGAACATGCACTGGCTGGACATGACCGGCCCTTCGAAGATCTCCCGCGCCGTGCGGTTCGAGAAAACCGTCACCTCGTGCCCGGCCCGTTGCAGGCCCAGCGCGAGTTGCATGCCGGACTGCCCGGCGCCGACGATGGCCACGCGTCTTGTCATACGCTGTACCCGCGTCAGGCGGCGGCCGCCCAGGTCTCGATGTAGCGGTCCGCCTCCACCGGGTCCGCGAACCACGGGAAGAAGGTGCGTGGATCGTCGAAGCCGTTGGCGATCGCGCTGGCCAGCGGCGGCATCGCACCGGCGCTGCCGAGCAGCTTGAGCACGTGGGGCGGTGGCGGCGCAAGCAGCATGTTGGTCCACTGCGTGACCCATTGCGAGTAGCCGAACCAGTAGCGGTCGAAGGTCTGCTGCATCCACGCCGCATCGCCGGGACCGTCGCCGCGCGCGAGGATGCTCTTCAGGTAAGAGTCGGCGCACTTGGCCGCGTTGTTCGAGCCCTGCCCGGTGATCGGGTCGTTGAGCACCACCACGTCGGCCAGGCCCAGTACCTTGCGCCCCGACGGCAGGGTGGCCACCGGCTTGCGCACGGTGGGCGCGAAGCGGCCTGCGAGGATGCCGTTGTCGTCGGTCAGCTCGATGTCACTGCAGCGCGCGGCCTCCCACGGCGTGAAGGTGTCGACGATCCACTTGCTGCGCGCGAGGTGCTCCTGCGGCGTCTTCACGTCCGCCCAGCAGTCCATCGGCCCGCCGGGCACGCCCTCGAACACCATGATCTCGCAGGGCCCCGTGGTGGTCAGCGCAGGGAACACGAAGTACTCGCCGACGCCGGGAATCAGGTTGAAGCAGACGGCCGAGAATGGCTCGCGCGGCGCCATGCCCTTCACGTAGGTCAGCGCCAGCGCGCGCTGCGGCTTGTCGTAGGGCGACTTGTGGGCGTCGCGCTCGAACAGCTTCGAGATGTCGCCCTTGCCGCTCGCCACCAGCGTGAGGTCGTGGCTTTGCGCGCAGGTCTCGAGCTCGTCGATGCCCGCGTCCTTGAAGACCAGTTCGCCGCCCTTGCGCTGGAACTCCGCCATCCACGCCGGGATCTTCACGCGCTGGTCGACCGACTGCGCGCTCGAATTCAGCCGGGCCGCCCAGTCGATGGCCTTGGCTCCCTTCTGCTCCGGATGCGGCACGGCCAGGCCGATGCCGTCCACCGTGGGGCATTCCTTCGCCCAATGGTCCAGCCCCAGGTCGCGCTCGATCTGCAGCGAGGTGTGGAACATGCACTGGCTCGACATCACCTTGCCGCTGCGTATGTCGTCGCCCGTGCGGTTGCTGAACATCGTGACCTCGTAGCCCGCGCCCAGCAGGCCGAGCCCCAGTTGCAGGCCCGACTGGCCCGCGCCGACGATTGCGATTCGCTTCATTGCCTTGCTCCTTGTCTGTTTGCTTGCTTGCCGGTCAGTCCATCAACCTGGGAATGGCGGGCACGGCCTGCTCCGGGCCCATGGCGGCGTAGCCGCCGTCCACTGCGTAGTCGGCGCCGGTCACGAAGCTCGCGTGGTCCGAGCACAGGAACAGCACCACCTGCGCCACCTCATCCGGATCGCCGACGCGCCCCAGCAGGTGATAGGGCGCGGCCACGCGATCGGTCTTGGCCCGGTCGCCACCGCTGAGCCGGTCCATCACGGCCGACCACGTCCAGCCTGGCGACACGCTGTTCACGCGAATGCGGTCGGGCGCAAGGTCCATCGCCATGTTGCGCGTGAGCTGCGCCATCGCGGCCTTGCTGACCGGGTAGAGCCATCGCCCCGTCTGCGCCACGCGCGACGAGATGCTCGTGAAATTGACCACCGCGCCGCCGCCTGCCGCGGCCATGTGCGGATGCACCGCCTGCAGCATCGCCACCGCACTCGCCACATTCACGTTGAACGATGTGAGCCAGTCGGCGCGCGGCGACTTGAAGCCGTCGTCCAAGTACGAGCACGCGAGATTGATCAGGAAGTGCACGCCGCCGTGCCGCTCCACCGCCTGTGCAACGCACGCCGCCACCTGGGCGTCGTCGGTGATGTCGGTGTGTACGAAGCACGCGCCGGTGCCGAGTGAATCGGCCAGCGCCTGCCCGTTGCCGGCGTCGATGTCCGCGATCACGACCTTCACGCCGGCCGCGTGCAGTGCACGCACCACGCCGGCCCCTATCAATGTGGAGCCGCCGGTAACGATGGCGCTCCTGCCTTCGAGTCCCTTGAACATGACGCTTGCTCTCCTTGGTGGATCGACCGGGCCGGGGTTGGCCCGTGGGTCGTACCTTAGGAGGCGAGGGGGCGCCGGCGCATCCCGCAAGCGCAGGCCCTGTCCCTGGCGCGCATGTTTTTGCCGAGGGGCGATCCGAATTGTGGGCTGGGATGCTTTTTGCTAGGGTGGCCTGGCCCCATGGAAACCGCTGCCATGACCCCCCGGCTGCCGCTGCAGCGTTATCGATTGTTCGAGAGCCACGACATGGACGAGGCGCGCGAAAGCGTGGCCCGCGTGTTCTGCCCGCACGGCCTCACCATGCTGCGGCCCCGCACCGAGCTCGACGCCTGCCACCACAGCGCGCGCCTGCACCGTGACGTGAGCCTCAACTACGTGCAGTACGGCCCGGGCGTGCAGATCGAGCCGGGCTATCTGCAGGATTTCTTCCTGTTGCAGATTCCGTTGCGCGGCGGCGCCGAAATCCGCTGCGGTGCGCAGCGGATCGACGCCACGCCCAGCCTTGCCTCGATGCCGTCGCCGACCGAGCCGCTCTCCATGCGCTGGGCCGACGACAGCCCGCACCTGATCGTGCGGCTGGCCCGGGCGGCGCTGCTGTCGCGGCTCGAGTCGATGCTGCAGGCGCCCGTGCGGCAGGCGCTGGTGTTCGACCTCGGCGTGCCGCTCGACAACCCGGCGCTCGCGCCGCTGGTGCACTTTATCGACTACCTGCGGCTCACGCTCGAAGCCAGCGGCAATGCGCTACAGGCCGGCAGCCGCCTTGCGGAGCACGCCGAGGAATACCTGATGTCCAGCCTGCTGATGTCGGCCGGCCACAATCACTCGCGTGCCCTGGCCAGCGATGCGCAACGCAGCCTGCTGCCGCGCGCCGTGCGAAGGGCGCAGGATTTCATGGCGGCGCATGCCGATCAGCCCTTGTCGCTGGCCGACATATGCAGCGAAGTCGGTTGCAGCGCGCGGGCGCTGCAGCTGGCGTTTCGCCAGCACGCGGACCAGGGGCCGATGGAATTCCTGCGGGAGCTCAGGCTCGACAGGGTGCGGGCCGAGCTGCTCGTGTCGGCGGCAAGCAATGGCGGCGTACGTGAAGCCGCGGAGAAATACGGCTTTCTGCACCTGGGCCATTTCGCTGCGCAGTACCGTGCACGCTTTGGGGAGCGGCCGTCGGAGACTCTGGCGCGCGGAGCGGTGGGGCGCTGAGGGAGTTCTGCGGGGCGCGCGCTCAAGGGCGGCTGTTCCGGTAGAACGTTCCTGCGACTCAGCCGAAGATGAGGAGCGAGCGTTGCAGTCATCTCCACTGCCGCGTTCTCCTTCGCGAACTTTGCCGCTAGCCTTGTTGCCCCCGTTGGGCGCCGCCGGCGCTAAACTGCGGCTGTTTTTTTGGGAGACGCTCCATGACCCGATTGCTCGTGCGCAGCTTCGGCGTTTCGCTCGACGGCTTCGCGGCCGGCCCGGACCAGAGCCTGGAGAACCCGCTTGGCGTTCGCGGTCCCGAACTCATGGACTGGTTCTTTCCTACGCGCGTCTGGCAGCAGATGCACAAGACGGGCGAGGCCAACGGCGAGATCGGCATCGACAACGAGATCGCCGAACAAGGCTTCGCCGAAATAGGTGCATGGATCCTCGGGCGCAACATGTTCGGGCCGGTGCGCGGTCCTTGGCCCGACGAGAGCTGGAAAGGCTGGTGGGGCGACGAGCCCCCATACCACGTGCCGGTCTTCGTGCTGACCCACCATGCCCGCGCGCCATTGACGCTGCAGGGCGGAACCACCTTCCACTTCGTCACTGGCGGCATCCATGAGGCGCTGGCGCTGGCGCAAGCCGCCGCGGGTGCGCGCGACGTACGCGTGGGCGGCGGCGTGGCCACCGTGCGCGAATACTTGAAGGCCGGGCTGATCGACGAACTGCACCTGGCCGTACGGCCAGTGCTGCTGGGTAAGGGCGAGGCGCTGTTCGCAGGCCTGGACCTGCCGGCGCTGGGCTACCGCTGCGAACGGCAGGTGGCAGGCGAGCGAGCCACGCATGTGTTCCTGCGCCGCAGCGCGCCTTGATGTGGGAGCCGCGGCTTAAATGTCGACAGGATCTTGTCACGTCATCTGCCGAACGCCCGCTCCTGGCCGAACGCGGCAATTATTTTGGAGCGAAATGTGCCGCCAGTCCGCCCACAGTGAATGACGGGTTCGGATCACATTGCGCCGGCTGCAGCCGAAGGGTTGCCGGCGACTGGGGCCGTTGCCGACCGTCGGCTTGCTCCGAAGGAGACCTTGACCAAGAAGGCCGTGCTCGACAGGTGCGCTGCCAACGATCTCACTCAGCGCAATTCAACATCCACTGAACACCGAAACGATCGGTCAATTTGCCGTAGTAGTCGCCCCAGGACTGGATGCCCAAGGGGGTCGTGATTGTCCCGCCAGCACCCAGAGCCAGGAAGAGCTTGTCCGTGGAATCTCGGTCGTCCATCGCGAGCAAGTGCGCGGAGCCCCGCATCGGCTCAGCGTCTTCGTTGTCTGAGGCATAGAAGAGCAGGCCCGGTCCCTCAAACTTCGCGTGCATGACCTTGCCGCGCATGGCCTCGTTCTTCACGGGCATGCCATCGACTCCGTAGCGAAGTACCTCGACGACACAGCCAAGACCGCATTGCGTGTAGAAAGACAGAGCCTGATCGCAGGTTGTGGTGAAGAACAGATAGTTCGAGAGTTGCATGATGGCGTAGTTGGATGTGCACGGGGCTACGACAAGGTCCGCACCGCTCCGGGAGACCGTGTTGCTGCCCCGCGGATGTGTCAGGCCGAAGCGGCCCCTTCGCCGAGCTGCGCATTGGTGAGGGCCATCCCGGCAATGCCCCAGGCCCCGTCCACCGCGTGCACCACGTTGACCCATATGCGCTCCTTCGGGTGGTGCGCGCCAGACAGCTCATGAATGATGCTCGTGGCTTCTTCGATGTAGCCGACTTGCACATCCCGACTGGCGAACGCGAAGGATGGAACCTTCCATTCGACGAAGGCCACGGAGGCCTCCTTTGATCCGGAGTACGTGTGCTCCTTCGGCAAGACGTGAATCGAGCCAACGATGTTGGGCGTCAACGCCTTGTTTCCTGTAAGGCCGTGCCACTTGAGCATGGCATCGGACAGGCGGCTGAACGCGACTTTCTCCTGGCCTTTGGGGAGAACGCCTTCGGTGAGGGTGAGCGTAAGTGGCATGGGTACTCCAAGTGGAAGGAACGGTGTCGACTCACACGCTGCGATCTGCAGGGCATTTCAAGTAACGACCGTTATTCGATAATACATAACGATCGTGTTTTGAACAACTACAATCGTCGACTTCACATGTCGAAGGAGCTCCTCGTGTCAAGGTCCGAACAGAAGGTACAGACGCGGCAGCGCATCCTGGAGGGCGCAGGTCGCGGGTTTCGCAAAGCCGGATTCGGCGGGATCGGGGTGGACGGCCTGGCGAAGGAAGCAGGCCTGACATCGGGTGCCTTCTACGTTCATTTCGACTCGAAGGCTGACGCATTCCGAGAGTCGGTCGCACAAGGCATGGCCGAATTGCGAGGTGGCGTGCTGTACTTTCAAGAAAAGCACGGACGCGCTTGGTGGGCGGAGTTTGTGCGCTTCTACCTCAGCGCGAAGCGCACCTGTGACCTGTCAGAGAGCTGCACGCTGCAGACGATGCCGGCGGAAGTGGCACGATCGGACGAAGCCTCCCGTACGACGTTTGAGAAGGCTTTGCGCGACGTTGCACAGGCGATCGTCGATGGCCCCGCCTCACCCAGTGCGCCACGGGATATCGGAGCCGCATGCGCCGCGCTCTCTTCGCTGGCGGGCGCTGTCACGCTCGCGCGTGCCGTTGGGAACGGCGCCTTCGCGGACCAGATCGCTGCAGGGACGGAGCACGCATTGCTCGGCGCGTCAGGCGGAAAGAGTCGGTCAAAGCCCAGCTGAGTGGGATCTGTAAGGTCCGCTTCCTGGCGAACTGACGGGAGGCATCGAACGTCGCCTCATGGCCGGACCATGATGCAAGGCTTGATCGTTTCTTGAGAGTCGCTTGCGGAGCCTCATCCACCATGAAACATGTTCGCCACCTTCCTGTTCTTTTCGTCTGGCCTTCTTCGATGCCCCACAGGTTTCCGACCGGGTCGAAGCCGGGGCTACGACGCGGCAATGGCCTGCTTGACGAAGTCGGTGTATTTGCGCAGAGGACGACCGAGCATGGCCTGCAGGCGATCCGCTGCGCCGTCCGCGCCATGCATGCCGAACTTCTGAATCCCCGCCATCATCAAGCGCATGTCGTAGGCAAGCCAGGACGGCGCCATCGAGGCCGCATGAAGTAGGCGGGGCGAAGGATGGTCGCCGGAATGTCGAGGCTCTCGATTTCGGGCGTGGAGGTCGCGCTCTGGGTCCTGCATACATCGCGACGACTTCCCGCGCCGAAGGTTCGCGCGTTTGTCGAATTCATGTGCGGGCAGTATCCGGAGGAGTCTCTCGTACTGAACGGCTAGAAGACCGGCCTCGGGTTGCAGAGCAGGTAAAGCTCTCGGCCTTGTTCGGGTCGCCCGTGCCGTTGTAGCGCGGGAACTTCGGAAACTCGCAGAACGGGCGCCTGGCGATGGCGGTGGTGCCGTCTGCCGCCGACTGGGTGGCGACCAGCTGGTCGGGCGCAGTGCCCCTCTCGACCCAGGCATCCATGGCGGCCAGCAGGTCGATGCAGATCGGCAGTGTCTCCTGGTTTTTCGGCGATGGTAGCTGCCTCACCGTGCACCGCCGTGGGCCCGCAGGAAAGCGGGGGCAGCCAGCCCGCGCCCGGGCTGCCCCGATCAGGCGCTCATTCTTCCAAACTCAACGCTACACGGGCGGGCGCAAGTGGAAGCCGTGGCGTGAGCAGGGCCGGCACATCGGCCGCATCGCCGTAGGCATGTTGAAGCGAAAGCCAATCCGGCATGGGCCTACGAACTCTCCCGCTGCTCGATGTGGAACGGAATCAGCACCGTCTCCGCAGGCGGCCGCTGCCCTTCGCGCGTGCCGTCGATCACGCGCAGCAGCAGCTCTCCGGCCGCCTTGCCGATGCCCACGCAATCCACTGCCACGGTGGTGATGCGCGGGTGGCAGGCGCGTGCCACCTCGAAGTCGCCGAAGCCCGCGATCGCGATGCGGCCGGGCACTTCCCAGCCGCGGCGCTGGCATTCCATCAGCGCGCCGAAGGCCGAGAGGTCGGACACGCAGATCACCGCATCCACGTCGGGCCATTGCCGAATCAGCTGCGCCACCGCCTCGCCGCCTTGCGCCATCGAAATGGGTGGCTGGCCGAAGCTGATGACGTGGCCGTCGGGCAGACCCAGTTCGCGGATCGCCTGCGCATAGCCGCGCTGGCGGTCGGCGCCGCGCGTGTCGCGGTTCGAGGTGCCGCCGATGAAGGCGATGCGCCGGTAGCCTTTGCCGTGCAGATGCCGCACCATCGAGGCCGCGGCCTCTGCGTTCGAGAAGCCGACCGTGTGCTCGATGGGCGTGGCGGGCAGGTCCCAGGTCTCGACCACTGGCACACCGGCGGCCTGCAGCATCGCGCGTGCGGCGGGCGTGTGCGAGCCGCCCGTGAGGATCACGCCCTCTGGCCGGCGCGCGAGCATGGCGCGCAGCAGGCGCTCTTCGGTTTCCACGCGGTAGTCGGTGTAGCCCAGCAGCACCTGGAGGCCGCGCGCTTCGACGGCCGCGGTGATGCCCTGCGCGGTTTCCGAAAAGTTGGAGTTGTTGAGCGAGGGGATCAGCACCGCGATGAAGCCCGAGCGCTTGCTGGAGAAGGTGCGCGCCGTCTGGTCGATGACGTAGCCCATTTCCTCGCAGGCCTGCAGGATGCGCTGGCGCAGCGCCTCGGAGGTCACGCGGTCGCTGCTCGCGCCCCGGTTGAGCGCGCGCGACACCGTCATCTTCGATACGCCGACGCGCGCGGCCACGTCGGCCATCGTCGCAGGACGGGCGAGGGGGGCGGTGGTGGCTTTGTTTGAGGGCAAGGGCTTCTTCTTTCTCTCTCTCGGAAATGCGGGTTCGAGGATATGCGACACAGCATCTGATACCGATAACCTTTGATTCGCCGAGTTTGATGCATAAAGAATACAGCGAATTACGATTTCATAAGAATGAAAGATGGCGAAATAGGCGTACGGGAAAGACCTAGGTTACCGGTATCTTTTCGAGTGCACACTGCGAACCCCAACTTCAGGGACCAGCGCTGTGGCCATGACCATCGAAGTCTTCGACTCCCGTTTTGCCTCCGTCGCCCGCGATGCCGGCCCGCTCGAATGCCTGTGCACCGGCGCTGCCTGGAGCGAAGGCCCGGTGTGGATGCGCGAGGACGGCGCGGTGCTGTGGAGCGACATCCCCAACAACCGCATGCTGCGCTGGCATGCCGAGGCCGGCATGAGCGTGTGGCGCGAGGGCGTGGAGTTCACCAACGGCCACACGCGCGAAGCCGATGGCTCCCTGCTGCACTGCTCGCACGGCCGGCGTGCCATCGTGCGCACGCGCTTCGGCTCGGGGCTGCTGCCTCTGAACGACGAGGTCGTGGTCGACCGCTACCAGGGCCGCCGCCTCAACTCGCCCAACGACATCGTCGTGAAGCGCGACGGCAGCATCTGGTTCACCGATCCGCCGTACGGCATCGTGTCCGACCATGAAGGGCACAAGGCACAAAGCGAGTTGGGCCGCAACCACGTGTTCCGCTTCGATCCCGCGAGCGGCGCGCTGCGCTCGGTGAGCGACTTCGTCGAGGAGCCCAACGGCCTGGCCTTCTCGCCCGACGAAAGCCTGCTCTACGTGAGCGACACGTCGGCCGCGTTGCGCACCGACGGTTCGGGGCACCACCACATCGTCGCCTTCGACGTGATCGGCGGGCAGGACCTCGGCAACCCGCGCGTGTTCGCGGTCGTGGAGCCGGGGCTCGCGGACGGCTTTCGCGTCGACGTGCACGGCTTCGTCTACACGAGCAGCGCCGACAGCGTGCAGGTCTACCACCCCGACGGCACGCGCATGGCGCGCATCGCGGTGCCGGAGAAGGTGGGCAACCTGACCTTTGGCGGCAGCGACGGCAACGAGCTGTACGTGTGCGCCTCGACCTCGCTCTACCGCATCCGCCTGAACACCCGCGGGGCGGCTGGCGCATGAGCACCGCTTCTCCACTGCTGCAGTTCCAGTCGATCAGCAAGCGCTTCGGCGGCACGCAGGCCGTCGACAGCGTCACGCTCGACGTGCGCGCCGGAGAAATCCTCGCGCTGCTCGGCGAGAACGGCGCGGGCAAGTCGACGCTCATCAAGCTGCTCGCCGGCATCCATCCCGCCGACCAGGGCGAGATTCTTTTCGACGGCAAGCCGCAGGCCGACTGGCGGCGCAGCGACCGGCGCGAGCAGCCGGTCGCTTTCATCCACCAGGACCTCGGCCTCATTGAATGGATGACGGTCGCCGAGAACGTGGGCCTGGGCACCGGCTACCCGCGCCGCTTCGGCCTCATCGACTGGAAGGCCGCGAACGACACGGCGCGCCGCGTGATGGCGCGCGTGGGCTGCGACATCGACCCCGGCCGCCGCGTGTTCTCTCTTACGCGCGCCGAGAAATCGCTGCTCGCCATCGGCCGCGCGCTCGAAGTAAAGGCGCGGCTGCTGGTGCTCGACGAGCCCTCGGCCAGCCTGCCGATGAGCGACGTGGAGCGCATGTTCGGCGTGCTGCGCGAACTGCGCCGCCAGGGCATGGCGATGCTGTACGTGTCGCACCGGCTCGACGAGGTGATGGCGATTTCAGACCGCGCGGCCGTGATGCGCGACGGCAAGCTGGTGGCCGTGAAGACCACGACGCAGACGAACGAAGGCGAGCTCGTCGGGCTCATCGTGGGCAAGGCGCTGTCGGCTTCGGTGCAGAAGGCGAAGGCTCCGGCGCGGCGCGAGCCCGTGCTGCAGCTCGACGGTGCGGCCAGCGGCAACGCCGGCCCGCTGAGCTTGGCGGTGCACCGCGGCGAGGTGCTGGGCCTCGTCGGCCTGCGCGGTGCGGGCCACGAGGCCATCAGCCGCGCGATCTTCGGCCGCGAGCCGTTGTCGGCCGGCCGCATGCAGCTGCTCGGCAATGCATGCGATTTCACTTGCCCGGCCGACGCCATTCGAGCGGGCGTGGCCTACGTGGCGGGTGAACGCCTCGAGGAAAACCTCGCCGGCTCGATGACCGTGCTCGAGAATCTCTTCCCCAACGCGGCGCTGCACGGCGACCGCGGCCTGGCCTTCGACCGCCCGCGCCGCGAGAACGGCCACGCGCTCTCGCTCATCCAGCGCTTCGACATCAACCCACCCGCGCCTTCGGCCGAAGTGCAGCAGCTCTCCGGCGGCAACCAGCAGAAGGTGGTGCTGGCGCGCTGGTTCCATCTCGACAAGCCGCTGGTGGTGCTCGAGGAGCCCACCGCCGGCGTGGACGTCGGCGCCAAGCGGCAGATCTACGGCGTGCTGCGCGAGCGCGCCGAGGCCGGCACGGCGCTGGTCGTCGTCTCCACCGACTTCGAGGAAATCGCGACCGTGTGCACGCGCGTGCTCGTGTTCCGCGACGGCCTGATCGCCGCCGAACTCACGGGCGAGGCGATCACGGTTGAAAGACTCCTGGCATTGGCAGCAGGCGCGGCAACGCGCGAGGAAATATCAGCATGAGCAGTTCGATCAAGTCCACGGCGCTGGAGCCCGACAAGTCCCTCGACGGCGAGGCCATCTCCCTCGCGCAGGGCATCGGCCGCGCGATGCCGGTCTACGGGCTGGTGGTGCTGATGGTGGCGCTGGCGCTGCTGTTCTCGCTGCTGCTGCCCGACACCTTCCCGACGCTGTTCAACCTGCGCGCGATCCTGGCCGACAAGTCGGTGATCGCGCTGCTGGCGCTGGCCGCGACCATCCCGATGATCACCGGCAAGATCGATCTCACGGTGGGCTACGGCATCGTGCTGTGGCACATCCTCGCGATCAGCCTGCAGACGCAGCTCGGCCTGCCGTGGCCGGCGGCAGTGCTCGTCGTGCTGCTGTGCGCTGCGCTGTTCGGCGTGCTCAACGGGCTCTTGGTCGAGCTCGCGCAGATCGATTCGTTCATCGCCACGCTGGGCACCGGCACCGTGATCTACGCGGTGGCCATGTGGCACAGCGGCGGTCGGCAGGTGGTGGGCGAACTGCCCGATGGTTTCGTCGGCATCGCGGGTGGCAGCCTGCTGGGGCTGCCGGTGGGCGCGTTCTACGTGCTCGCGGTGAGCCTCACGCTGTGGGTGGTCACCGAATTCACGCCGCTGGGCCGCGCGCTGTACGTGATCGGCGCGAACCCGAAGGCGGCGCAGCTCAACGGCATTTCGGTGCGCAGGCATGTGATGGGCGCGTTCGTCGCGTCGGGGCTGCTGTCGGGCTTCGCGGGCGTGCTGCTCGCATCGCGGCTGCAGATCGGGCAGGCGAGCGTGGGGCTCGAATTCCTGCTGCCGGCGCTGGTCGGCGCCTTCCTCGGCTCCACCACCATCCGGCCCGGCCGCGTGAACGTGTGGGGCACGCTGGTCGGCGTGGCCATTCTTGCCATCGGCATCTCGGGCATCCAGCAGTTCGGCGGCGCCTTCTATGTGGAGCCGCTGTTCAACGGCCTGACGCTGCTGGTGTCCATCGGCATCGCGGGCTGGGCGCAGCAGCGGCGCAACCGCTCGATCAAGCGGCGCATCGCCGAGCGCCAGCTCGACCACGTGCAGTCCGTTCCCATCACAACCACCGGAGACAAAGCATGAAGAAGAGTGTTCACGCACGCGCGGCCGCCGCCGTGCTGGCCCTGTGCGCCGCCACGCTGGCGCACAAAGCGATGGCCGACGACTTTCTCGCAGCGGCGAAACAGAAGGTCGAGGTCGCGACCATGACCAAGGAGAAATGGGACGGCCCCACCGCCGGCCCGAAGGCCGCCGCCGGCAAGACCATCGTCTTCGTCGCGGGCGACATGAAGAACGGCGGCATCGTCGGTGTCAGCAAGGGTGTGGAAGAAGCGGCACGCGCCATCGGCTGGACGGTGCGCGTCATCGACGGGCAGGGCACTGTGAGCGGCCGCACCGCCGCGCTCAACCAGGCGTTGGCCGTCAAGCCGGCCGGCATCGTGGTCGGCGGCTTCGACACCACCGAGCAGAAGGCCGCGTTCTCGGGCGCGGCCAAGTCGGGCATTCCGCTGGTCGGCTGGCACTCGGGCGAGCAGCCTGGCCCCAACGAGAAGGCGGGCCTCTTCGCCAACGTGACCACGGTGACCGACGACGTGGCCGACGTCGCCGCCTCGTGGGTGGTGGCCGATTCGAACGGCAAGGCCGGCGTGGTGATCTTCACCGACTCGCAGTACGCGATTGCGCTCTACAAGGCGCGCGCCATGGAGGCCGTCATCAAGAAGTGCGGCGGCTGCACCGTGCTGAGCTTCGAGGACAGCCCGATCGCCGAAAGCTCCACCCGCATGCCGCAGCTGACCACCTCGCTGCTGCAGCGCTTCGGCGACAAGTGGACGCACTCACTGGCCATCAACGACCTGTATTTCGACTTCATGGGCCCGTCGCTCACCGCGGCCGGCAAGAAGGGCGACGGCAACCCGAAGGCGGTGTCGGCCGGCGACGGCTCCGAGGCCGCGTACCAGCGCATCCGCACGCAGCGCTTCCAGGCCGGCACCGTGCCCGAGCCGCTGAACATGCAGGGCTGGCAGATCGTCGACGAACTCAACCGCGCCTTCGCCAAGGAGAAGTGGTCGGGCTACGTGCCCAGGGTGCACCTCGTGACCGTGGGCAACGTGGGCAAGGACGGCGGGCCGAAGAATGTGTTCGATCCGGACAACGGGTATCGCGACAAGTACAAGGCCGTGTGGGGCAAGTAGGGCGCGTCGCTCGATGTCTTCCGCCTGAGCGCGAAGGCGCTCAGAGCCAGTTGCCGCTCTGCGGCATCTGCACCTTCTCGGCCGGGTCGCTGCCCGTGACGAACGAGCCGATGAAGATGCTCAGCAGCGAGATGAAGATGCTCGCGAACAGCGCGGTCCAGAAGCCCGACACCCGGAAGCCTTTCACCAGCGCGGCTACCAGCAGGATCATCAGCGCGTTGATGACCAGCAGGAAGAGCCCGAAGGTCACCAGCGTCAGCGGCAGCGTGAGCACGATCAGCAGCGGCTTGACGATCGCGTTGGCCAGGCCCAGCAGCAGCGCCGAGACCACCAGCGCGCCGGTGCTGTCGAACTTGAGCCCGCGAAAGAGGTGGCTGGCCACCCACAGAGAGAGGGCGGTGATGGCCCAGTGGATGAGGAAGGGGGTCAGGTTGTTCAGCATGGGGTTCGGGTTGCACAAGCAGATGCCATGTTAGCCGGGGTGCCTGTGCCCACCCCGCCCGCCGGCAGGGCATGAATCCTTCCTGCTTAAGGTCCGGATCGGCGGGCGCCGTTTTCGAAGGTTACCTGGTGAAACGATGTTGGGCGGCCCGTTAAGATCCCCGGTCTTATGGCCAATGCGTCGATCGCCAGCATGACCCCCGCCCCGGCTTCGGCCGACGAAGCCGAATCATGGGTGCGCGGCGAACTCATTCGCAGCCTCATGCGCTCTGCGAAGGGCTCGTATTTCGTTTCGGGTGCGCTGATGCCGGCAATGGTCGGCCTGAGCTGGGCCTACGTGCCCCGCTGGGAACTGCTGACCTGGCTGGTGGCAGGCTTGCTCGCCACCGCCTGCCGCGCCTGGGGCGCACAGGTCTACGCGGTGCGCTATGCCGGGCGCAGTGCGGCGGCGCAGCAGCAGTTCACGGAACGCTATGGCTTCGTCTGGAGCACCAGCGCGGTGGTGTGGGGCCTCTCGGTGCTGCTGTTCTTCGAGCGCACGCCGCAAGTCAACCAGTTCATGAGCTGGCTCATCGTGGCCGGCGTGGGCACCTTTCCGCTCAACGGGCTGGCGCTGCATCCGCCGCTGCTCAAGCGCTACGTCAACACGCTGTTCATCACGATGCTGGGTGCGGTGTTGCTGCGCCTGGCCTCGATCACCCTGCAGCATCCGCAGTTCCAGTTCGGCTACCTGATGCCGGTGCTGCCGGTGCTGCACTGGTTCCTGCTGCTGCGGGCGGGGCGGCACATTCACGAGACGGCGCGCAACAGCCTGGAGCTGCTGTTCCATAACCATATCCTGATCAAGTCGCTGACCCAGCAGCGGCAGGCGGCGGTATCGGCCGTGGCCATGAAGAACCGCTTCCTGGCCAGCGCTGCGCACGACATGCGCCAGCCGGTGCTGGCACTTTCGTTGTACGCAGACTGGCTGCGCAACGAGCCTGAACTGGTGCTGGAGCTCGCGCCCAAGATCGTGCGCGCCACGCACGCAGTGAATGCACTGTTCGACTCGATGTTCGACCTGGCGCGCATCGATTCGGGCCAGGTGCGCCTGCACGTCGAGCGGGTCGACATGTCCGAGCTGCTGCACGACCTCGAACTGCAATACCGCCCGGTAGCCGAGAGCCGCGGACTGGACTTCCGCGTGCACGCGTGCGAGGGCTCGTTCCTGACCGACCCGATCCGCGTGCGCCGCATGATCGGCAACCTGCTGGCCAACGCGATCAAGTACACGACGGAAGGCGGCGTGCTGCTGGCCGCGCGGCAGACGCGCGACGGCCTGCGCGTGGAGGTGTGGGACACCGGCATCGGCATCGCGCCCGAGCATCTGCGCGACGTGTTCCTTGAGTTCTACAAGGTGGCGGACCATGCCGGCACCTCCGACGGCTTCGGCCTCGGGCTGGCCATCGTTGCGCGGCTGTCGCACGTGCTGGGCCACCCTGTCAGCGTGCGTTCGCGCCTGGGCCGCGGCAGCGTGTTCCGGGTGGCGCTGCACGACGCCGACGAGGCGGTGGCGCAGGCGCGGGTGAGTGCGTCGGGTGGTTGAGCAATCGTCCTCATGTGCTCTTGCGCCGCCCATAAAAAAACCGCGCTGATGCGCGGTTTTTCATTTCCAGAAACCCCGAGGGGGTTAACCAGATAGCAAACCGTTCGTGCGCGCGTAGTGCAGCGCCTGCGTACGGCTCTTCACGCCCAGCCTGCGGAACAGGCGCCACAGGTGCACCTTCACCGTGTGCTCGCTGATCTCCAGGTCGGTGGCGATGTCGCGGTTGCTCATGCCCTTGTCGAGCATGGCGATCAGCTGCGTCTGCCGCTTCGAGAGCTTGCCGCTGTTGGCGGCCGGCATCTCGTCGGCTTCGTCTTCCGAGCCTGCCATCAGCAGGCCGCGCAACGCCGCCGCCAGCTCGTTGGAGCTGGCCGACTTCTCGATGTAGGTGTCGGCGCCGGCCTCGATGCAGGCGTCCTCCATGTCCGCGGACGGCGCTGCCGAATACACGGCGATCGGCACGTTCGGATAGACCTGCTTGACCGCGATCACGCCCGACACGCCATTGGTGTCCGGGAGCTTCAGGTCCAGGCAGAAGAGGGTCGGCGCGCCACGCTGCTGCACAGAGCCCGCGAGCTTGTCGAGGCGCTCGAGCTCGACGATGTTCTCGGCCGGGCGCAAGCGCCGCAAGACCATCACGATCGCGTCGCGCATCAGGGGGTGGTCGTCGATGACATAAATGCTCATGTTTTCTTCCTTTGTGATCGCACCGTCTTCTCTCGTCCTGCTCACCGGCAGGTAAGCCGATGGGTTTGCCGGATCAACTCCCGCTGGTCGTGGGTGTTGCCTCCGCCAGTGCCTCAAGCGCCTCGGTGACGGCGCGTGTTTCTTCTGTTCCGATGGGGTCCAGCTGGCCGGCCAGCGCGGCCAGCGCTTCGCCGCGCTGCGTCTGCAAGAGCGCGATGGTACGGCCCGCTTCCTGCGGCGATGCGAATCCACGGCTCTGCAGCAGGGTTTCGCCGCGCGCATCCAACAGCTTGAAATAGAACAGCCCGTCCGCCTTCTCGCGGTACTGCTTGAAACTGGGTTTCGCGACCTTGGCCGCCCGGGCTTGCCCGGCGTCCTTGCCGGCCGCGAGATTGCGCAGGCCGACCGCATGGCGCAGGCTGGCCATGAAGGGCTTCGACAGGGCCTGCGCCTTCGCGGCGCCGGAGAGCAGGATGCGCTCGATTTGGGCCGGGTCGTTCATGAGCGCGTCGTAGCGTGCGCGCAGCGGCGCCACTTCCTGGTCGATGCGCTCGAACAGCAACTGCTTGGCGTCGCCCCAGCCGATGCCGTCGGCGTACGCCTTGCGCAGCGTCTCGGTTTCCTCGGCGCTGGCGAAGGCCTGGTAGATCTGGAACAGTGCCGAGCCTTCGGTGTCCTTGGGCTCGCCGGGCGCGCGCGAGTCGGTCACGATGCTGGCAATCTGCTTTTGCAGCTGCGCGCGCGGCGCGAACAGCGGGATCGTGTTGCCGTAGCTCTTGCTCATCTTGCGGCCGTCGAGGCCGGGCAGGGTGGCCACCGCGTCGTCGATCTCGGCTTCGGGCAGCGTGAAGTGCTCGCCGTACTGGTGGTTGAAGCGCTGCGCCATGTCGCGCGCCATCTCGATGTGCTGCACCTGGTCGCGGCCCACGGGCACCTTGTGGGCGTTGAACATCAGGATGTCGGCGCCCATGAGCACCGGGTACATGAAGAGGCCGGCCGTCACGTCGGCGTCGGGGTCCTCGCCCTTGGCCACGTTCTTGTCGAGCTGCGCCTTGTAGGCATGCGCGCGGTTGAGCACGCCCTTGCCGGTCACGCAGGTGAGGAACCAGGTCAGCTCGGGGATCTCGACGATGTCCGACTGGCGGTAGAAGGTGACGCGCTCGGGGTCGAGCCCGCAGGCCAGCCAGCTGGCGGCAATCTCGAGGGTGGAGCGCTGGATCAGCGCCGGCTCCTGCACCTTGATGAGCGCGTGGTAGTCGGCCAGGAAGAAGAAGCTCTGCACGCCGGGCGCGACGCTTTGCCGCACCGAATGGCGGATCGAGCCGACGTAGTTGCCGAGGTGCGGCGTGCCCGAGGGCGTGATGCCGGTCAGGACGCGCAAGGAAGCTTTGGAAGACGAGGCCATTTGACGAAGAACTTAACGCAGCGGAGAAAGAAGGAGATTGATGAAGTCGTAGCCAAGGGTCATCAATGGCCGCATCCAGAAGGTGTCCAGGATTCTTGCAATGATCAATCCCATCACAATAAAGAAGCCAAAAGGTTCAATGCGGGCCAGGAAATTCTGTGCGGGCCCATTTGGCAGCAAGCCGGCGAGCACGCGCCCACCATCGAGCGGCGGTAGCGGGAACAGGTTCAAGGCGCACATGACGAGATTGACCCGGATGCCGGCTTCCGCCATCTCGCGAAAGAATTCCTCATCGATATCGAGAAGCTTGAGCGACGCCCAAACCAGCGTCCAAAGCAAGGCCTGAATGAAGTTCGACATCGGCCCGGCCAGCGCCACCCAGATCATGTCGCGCTTCGGATGGTGCAGCCGCCCGAAGTCGACCGGCACCGGCTTGGCATAGCCGAACAGGAAGGCGCCCGAGGTCGCGAAGTACAGCATCAACGGCATCAGGATGGTCCCGATGGGATCGATGTGTTTCATCGGGTTGAGGGTGACGCGTCCCATGACCTCGGCCGTGTTGTCGCCGAAATGGCGTGCCACATACCCGTGTGCCGCCTCGTGCACTGTGATCGCGAAGATCACCGGCAGCGCGTAGATCAGGATGGTCTGTATCAGGTTGGAATCCACTGGGCGATTGTGTCAGATGGGAGTGGTTATCAGCCCGATTTCAGAGGCCGAGCACGGCCAATGCACCGCGTCCCTGACGCACCACGACCGGGTCGTCGCCCGTGCCCATGGGCGTGAGGTCGACCACGGTGGTCGGTTGCGAAGGGCAGGCGCCGGCATCGATGACCGCGGCGATCTGCTTCTCGAAGCGCTCGCGGATGGTCTGCGCGTCGTTCAGCGCATCGGTCTCGCCGGGAGCGATCAGCGTGGTGGCCAGCAGCGGCGCGCCGTGCAGCGACAGCAGCTCCAGCAGCACCTTGTGGTCGGGCACGCGCAGGCCGATGGTCTTGCGCTGCGGATGGCTCACGCGGCGCGGCACTTCCTTGGTCGCTTCGAGCAGGAAGGTGTAGGGGCCGGGCGTGGCCGCCTTCAGCAGGCGGTACTGCTTGTTGTCGACGCGCGCGTAATTGGCCAGCTCGCTCAGGTCGCGGCACAGTAGCGTGAGGTGGTGCTTCTCGTCGACCTGGCGGATGCGGCGCAGCTGGTCGACCGCGTCCTTGTCGTCGAGGTGGCAGGCCAGCGCGTAGCTGGAGTCGGTGGGCACGGCCACGATCTCGCCGCGCGCCAGCAGCGTGGCGGCCTGCTTCAGCAGCCGCTGCTGCGGGTTCTCGGGGTGGACTTCGAAGTACTGGGCCATGAGGGAAAGATCTCCTGATCAGGATTCGGCGGGTTCGATGGGCACGCGGCGCTCGCGCACCGTGAGCCACGCACCGGCCGCGCCGCAGACCGCGATCAGCGCCATGCCGATGAGCGAATAGCGGTCGGGCATCTGTGAAAAAACGAGCCAGCCGCCCAGCATGGCAAAGGCGATCTGGGCATAGAGGTACGGCGTGAGCGTGGACGCCGGCGCGCGCTGGTAAGCCAGGATCAGGATGAAGTGGCCCACCGTGCCCATGAAGCCCATCAGGCACAGCAGCGCCCACCATTGCCACGAAGGCAGGGCGGCCCATACGAAAGGCAGCGCGAACGACGCGAGCAGCGTGCCGACCCAGCCCGTGTAGAAGTGCATGGTGAGCGGGTTCTCGGTCTGCGCCAGTTTGCTGGTGAGCACCTGGAACCACGCGTTGGTCAGCACCAGCCCGATGGGCAGCAGGACCGCCCAGCCAAAGGCCTCGCCGCCCGGGCGCAGGATGACGAGCGTGCCGATGAAGCCGCCCGCCACCAGCATCCAGCGCAGCGGCGAGACCTGCTCCTTGAGCACGGTGGCCGCCAACAGCGTGATCACCAGCGGCGCGATCAGCACGATCGAAGTGAACTCGGCCAGCGGCATGTAGCGCAGGCTCAGGAAGGCCAGCGTGCTCGACACCAGCAGCAATGCGCCGCGCAGCAACTGGTAGCGCGGGTGCCGCGTGCGCAGCAGCGCCGTGCCGTGCAGCGGGAGCAGCACCGCCGTGGTTGCCACGGCCTGGAAGGCATAGCGAAACCAGACGGCCATCAAGATGGGCACGCCGATGGTCGAGAACTTGGTGGCGGTGTCGAGCGTGGCGAAGCAGGCGCTCGACACCAGCACCATGCCGATGCCCGCGAGGATGCGTTCCGATTCCTTGCTGCGGCTGCGCTGCTGCGCCACGCGCGCATTCGCCAGCGCAACGGTAGCCGCGTTGTCGATACCGGGCCCGGAACTCTGCCTCACTGCTGGATGCGATCGCCGAGCAGTTCCCACACAGGAGTGAGCGCACCGGGCAACGGCGGCAGCTTGCCGAGGTCGCAGTGGCTCTCGTCGGGGCTGTGGAAATCGCTGCCGCGCGAGGCGGCGAAATCGAACTCGAGCGCCTTGTCGGCGTACTCGACGAACTCGGCCGGCGTGTGGCTGCCGGTGACGACCTCGATCGCCTTGCCACCGTGCGCCTTGAATTCGAGGAACAGCGCGTACTCCTCGTTGGCCGTGAACTTGTAGCGGCCCGGGTGCGCGATCACGGCCATGCCCTTGGCGCCGGTGATCCATTGCACCGCGTCCTTCAGCGTGGCCCAGCGGTGCGGCACGTAGCCGGGCTTGCCTTCGGTGAGGAACTTGCGGAACACCTCGGGCGTGTCGCGGCAGTGGCCCTTCTCGACGAGGAAGCGCGCGAAGTGCGTGCGCGAAATGAGTTCGGGGTTGCCGACGAACTTGAGCGCACCTTCGTACGCGCCGTGGATGCCGACCTTGGCCAGCCCCTCGGACATTTCCTGTGCGCGCTTGCCGCGGCCCCCGCGCGTGTCGTAGAGGCCTTGCGACATGGCCGCGTCGTCGGCATCGAAGCCCAGGCCGACGATGTGCACCGTTTCGCCCGCGAAGGTCACGGAGATCTCGGTGCCGGTGAGGTAGCGCATGCCGTTGGCACGGGCCGCGGCGGCGGCGCGATGCTGGCCGCCGACCTCGTCGTGGTCGGTGAGGGCCCAGAGTTCGACCCCGTTGGCGGCTGCGCGCGCGGCCAGTTCTTCGGGCGTCAGCGTGCCGTCGGAGACCACGGAGTGGCAGTGAAGATCGGCATTGAGGATGGAGGACACCCCGCCATTCTAGGGGGTCTGGAACATCGATGCGGGCGCATGGATGCTGCGCGAGACGCTACTAAATAAATAGCATTACTGCGCCGTGGCATGGGGCTCAGCGCTTCTTGCGGAAAGCCGCCCAGGCCGCCACCGCGGTGAAGCTCGCGACGATCGCCACCACGATCCAGAAGCCGTGCTTGTGGTCCGCCAGCGGAATGCCGCCCACGTTCATGCCGAACAGGCCCGCCAGTATGTTGATCGGCAGCGCCAGCACCGTGACCACCGTCAGCACGAACAGGCTGCGGTTGTTGTCCTCGTTGACGTTGGCGGCGATCTCTTCCTGCAGCAGCTTGATGCGCTCCTGCAGCGCCTGCATGTCGCGCAGCACCACCGAGAACTCCTCGGTCGAGCCGCGCAGCGCCTGCGCGTCGGGCTCGGACATCCAGCCCGGAGGCCCCTGCAGCAGGCGGAACAGCGCGGCCGGCTCCGGCGCCAGCAGCCGCTGCAGCCGCACCAGCAGCCGGCGCAGCACGCCGAGCCGCGCGCGCTTGTGGTCGAGGCGGCCGGCGAGCAACTCGTCCTCGATGCGGTCGATGCGCGAGGTGACGCCGCGCACGATCTTCACCAGCACATCGGCCTGCGCACGCAGCAGGTGCTCGAGCAGCTCGGTGCTCGAGCGCGGCGCGTCGCCCGCCTTCACGGCCGTGCGCAGCGTGTCGACCGAGCGCAGCGGCTTGGTGCGCGCCGTGACCACGAGGCGCGGGCCCACGCTGATCCACAGCGTGGAGATGTCCGAGGGCTCGAAGCTGAACTCGAAATGCACGTCGTTGATGACGGCGATCAGCGAATCGTCGTCGCGCTCGATGCGCGTGGAGGGCAGGCCTTCGTGCAGCGTCTCGTAGAAAGTGTCGGAGAGGTTCGCGTGCCGCAACAGCCAGCGCTCCGCATGCGCGTGGCTCAGGTTGAAATGGAGCCAGACGTACGCGGGGTTTTCCTCGGTGCATTCACGGTCGCGCTCTTCGGCCAGCCATGCGGCGGCTTGCGCCGAGTCGATGGCCCGCGCGGGCTCGGCTGCCGAGGCGTCGAAGAGGTAACCGGAGATCAGCCCGGCTTCGTCGCCGCCATAGGACTGGGCGGCGAGGTCATGGAGTGCCGACAAGATGCGTGGTCAGAAGATGCGGGTGAACAGCCAGTAGAGCGACCCCGACAGCAGCATCGCCACCGGCAGCGTCAGCACCCAGGCCAGCGCGAGGTTGCGCAGCGTGGACATCTGCAGGCCCGAGCCGCTGGCCGTCATGGTGCCGGCCACGCCGGAGGACAGCACGTGCGTGGTCGACACCGGCAGCCCGTACATGTCGGCCGCACCGATGGTGATCATCGCCACCACTTCGGCCGAGGCGCCTTGCGCGTAGCTCAGGTGCGTCTTGCCGATCTTCTCGCCCACCGTGACCACGATGCGCTTCCAGCCGATCATCGTGCCCAGCCCCAATGCGATGGCGACCGCAACCTTGACCCACAGCGGGATGAAGCGTGTCGCATCGTCCAGCTCCTGGCGGAACGCGCCCACGCGCAGCTTCGTCTCGCCGTCGAACCTGGCGGCGCCGCTCTTGTCGAGGTGGCGGATGGCTTCGGAGGCCAGGTACATGTCGTTGCGCACGTTGGCGACGGCCTCGGCCGGCACCGCTGCGAGCGAACCGTGCCTGTGCACCTGCTCGCCGATGCTGCCCGCGGTCGCGGCCAGCGCGGGCACCACCGCGGGGCCGAACTCGCGCGTGCGCACGTAAGTGGAAAGCGTCTCGCGCGCAGCGGCGGGTTGCGGCGCCGCCTGCTGCGCGGGCAGCGAACCGGGCACGCTGCGGTTCAGCGCGTTCTGCGCCATCTCGGCCACTGCTACGAACTTCACGGTCTCGTTGGCGGGCATCGCGCGGTTCAGCGCATAGGCCATCGGCACCGTGCCCACGAGGATCAGCATGATCAGTCCCATGCCCTTCTGGCCGTCGTTGGAGCCGTGCGCGAACGACACGCCCGTGCAGGTCAGGATCAGCAGGCCGCGGATCCACCACGGCGGCGGCTCGCTGCCCTTGGGCTCTTCATACAGTGCGCGGTTCTTCACGAAGGCGCGCAGCGCCAGCAGCAGAAGGGCGGCGCAGCCGAAGCCGACCATCGGCGACAGCAGCAGCGAATAGCCCACCTTGGTGGCCTGCGCCCAGTCGACACCGCTGGTGCCGTCGCGGCCATGCATCAGCGCATTGGCCACGCCCACGCCGATGATCGAGCCGATCAGGGTGTGCGAGGAAGAAGCCGGCAGCCCGAGCCACCATGTGCCCAGGTTCCAGATGATGGCGGCGATCAGCAGCGCGAACACCATCGCGAAGCCCGCGCCCGAGCCCACCTGCAGGATCAGTTCCACCGGCAGCAGCGCGATGATGCCGAAGGCCACCGCGCCGCTGGACACCAGCACGCCCAGGAAGTTGAAGAAGCCCGACCACACCACCGCGAAGTTGGGCGGCAGCGAGTGCGTGTAGATCACCGTGGCCACCGCGTTGGCCGTGTCGTGGAAGCCGTTGACGAACTCGAAGCCCAGTGCAATCAGCAAGGCCACGCCCAGCAGGATGTAGGGCACCCAGGTAGTGACCGGCGCGCCCGAGGCCGTGACGTCTCCGACCAGGCTCCAGGCCGTGAAGAGCAGGCCGGCGGCCAGCAGGCCCACGAAGGTGATGAGCGTGAGCGGGCCGGGCTTGGCGTCGAGCCTGGGCCGGTGCGCCGAGGACGCGGACGGCAACTCGGCATGCGGGGCTGCGAGCGTGTTCATGGGCGATTCTGGGGTGTTGGAATGGCTTCGGATGGTGTTCGCGCCGTGTGACAACGGCGTGTCAATCGGCTTCGGGCCGTCACGCAGCCGTCATATGGGGCGAGCAGCATGCTTTTTCCGACCCTTTCACCTTCTTCTTGCCCACCATGCTGACGAGCGCACTTCCCGACCACGAAGACCTGATGCAACGCATCGCCCGCGACCTGATCGACAGCTACGACGAAGAGCTCGAACTGGAGATCGAGGACCGCAACATCGACGGCCTCGATCCGTCAGCCGCCGTGTCCGCCGACAAGGCTGCCCGCCAGGCCTACTTCAAGGAGCTGTTCCGCCTGCAGGGCGAACTGGTCAAGCTGCAGGACTGGGTGCAGCACAGCAAGCAGAAGGTCGTCATCCTGTTCGAAGGCCGCGATGCGGCGGGCAAGGGCGGCGTCATCAAGCGCATCACGCAGCGCCTGAACCCGCGCGTGGCCCGTGTCGCCGCATTGCCCGCGCCCAACGACCGCGAACGCACGCAGTGGTACTTCCAGCGCTACGCCGCGCACCTGCCCGCCGCGGGCGAGATGGTGCTGTTCGACCGCAGTTGGTACAACCGCGCCGGCGTCGAGCGCGTGATGGGCTTCTGCACGGACGACGAGTACGAGGAGTTCTTCCGCACCGTGCCCGAGTTCGAGAAGATGCTGGTGCGCTCGGGCATCAAGCTCATCAAGTACTGGTTCTCCATCACCGACGACGAGCAGCACATGCGCTTTCTCGGCCGCATCCACGATCCGCTCAAGCAATGGAAGCTGAGCCCGATGGACCTCGAGAGCCGCCGCCGCTGGGAGGAATACACCAAGGCGAAGGAAATCATGCTGGAGCGCACCCACATCCCCGAGGCGCCGTGGTGGGTGGTGCAGGCGGTCGACAAGAAGAAGGCGCGGCTGAACTGCATCAGCCACCTGCTGGGCCAGCTGCCCTACAACGAGGTGCCGCATCCGCCGGTGGAGCTGCCGGAGCGCGTGCGCCATGCGGACTACCTGCGCCAGCCCGTGCCGGCCAACATGATCGTGCCGGAGATCTACTGAGGCGCCGGATGGCGGGGGGCCGCCGTTTGGCCGCCCGGCGCTTTGCCTTCACACTGCGCGCCATGGCCCGTCGTTCCACCGCTTCCGTCTTCGCCCGCGCCTACGAGCGCAACCTCAAGGCACTCACCAAGCTCACGTTGAGCAACAGCAAGCGCGTGGCGGGGCAGGTGCAGCGCGCCACCGCCAAGCGGCTCAAGCCGCCGCCAGGCCGTGGCGACTGGCTCAGCGGCATGGCGATGGGGCCGGGCGGCGCGCGCGGCTATCACCTGTTCCGTCCGGCCGACCTGCAACTGCAGCCCGGCGAGAAACTGCCGCTCATGGTCATGCTGCACGGCTGTGGCCAGACCGGGCGCGACTTTGCCGCGAGCACGCGCATGAACGCGCTGGCCGTGCGCCAGCGTTTCCTGGTGCTCTATCCCGAGCAGGACCGGATCGCCCACCCGCAGGGCTGCTGGAACTGGTACGAGCGCCGCTCCGGCAAGGCCGACGCCGAAGCCGCGACGCTGATGGCCGCCATCGACCAGGCCTGCATGTTGTATCCCGTGGACCGCGACCGCGTGGCGCTTGCCGGTCTCTCGGCCGGCGCCAGCATGGCGGCCCTGCTTGCGACGCGCTATCCGAACCGCTTCCGTGCCGTCGTCATGCATTCGGGTGTGGCGCCCGGCGCGGCGAAGTCGTCGGCCACCGCCCTCGGCGCCATGCGTGGACAGAATGTGCCGCCGATGCCTGCCACGGCGGTCGGCAAGGCGATGGGCGCCGCGGCCGTCTTCACCACCTTGCCGCCGATGCTGGTGTTGCACGGCGATGCCGACGCGGTGGTCGCGCCGAGCAATGCCGTCAGCAGCGCCGCGGTGTGGGCCACGGCCGTGGGCGCGCGGCCCGGACTGCCGCGCGACATGCAGCGCGGCAAGCGCCGCGCAATGCGCGTGACCGACTTCAGGCGCAAGGGCCGCGCGCTCGTCACGCTGTGCGAGATCGCGGGGCTGGGCCATTCGTGGAGCGGCGGCGCGCCGAAGCTGCTGTTCAGCGACCCCGAGGGGCCCGATGCCACGCGCATGGCCTGGGCGTTCGCGGCGGCGCAGTTCAAGGCCGCAGTGCCGTAGCGAAGGCCTGAAGAGAGGAGGCGCTATGCCGTGGCGCCTTCGCGCGCGGCCGCCCGCCACGCACCGGGCGCAATGCCCTTCTCGCGCTTGAAGGCCTTGCTGAATGCGGCCTCCGATTCGTAGCCCACCGCGCTTGCGATCGCGCCCACCGCGGCATCGCCCTGGCCGAGCATGTTGCCGGCCTTGAACATGCGCCATTGCGTGAGGTACTCCAGCGGCGACTGCCCCACACGCTCGCGAAAGCGCTGCGCGAAGGCGGAGCGCGACAGGCTCGCGGCACCGGCCAGCGCCTCCACCGTCCAGCCGTGTGCGATGTCCTTGTGCATGGCGCGCAGGGCCGGGCCGATGCGCGCGTCGGCCAGCGCGGCCAGCCAGCCGGTCTGCGATTCGCCATTCGCCGCGACGTGCGCGCGCACCGCCTGCACGAACACGATGTCGGCCAACCGGCTCACGAGCAGGCTGGAGCCGAGACCCGGTTCGCCGGTTTCCATGGCCAGCAGCTGCAGCGTGCCCTGCAGCGCCAGGGCGCGTGCCTGCTCCATCTTCACGTGCAGCAGCACTGGCAACAGCGCCAGCAGCGGCTGCGCGGCGCGCTGGTCGAAGTGAAACCAGCCGCAGATCACCGAGGCCGCGGTGCCCGTGCCGCCCAGTTCCACCAGTCCGCCTATGCGGTCGCGCACGACGGAGGTGCAGCTCACCGTGGGCGTGTTCGGATGGTCGCGCAGCACGTAGGGCGTGCCGTGCGCCAGCACATAGCAGTCGCCCGCCGCCAGCGCCACCTGCTGCGCCACGCCCTCGACCTCGAGCAGGCAGCCGCCGCGCACCACGAGCCCGAAGCGCGCGCTCTCGCCGCCGGCCAGGCTCAGGCCCCAGGGTGCGCCGGCCTCGAGGCGGGCATACAAGGCGCTGCGCACGCGCATCGCGGCAAAGACATCGTCGAGCGGGTCCATGGGCGGCTCCTGTGGTGTTGGACGAATGGACAAGAAGGGTGGATTTTCAGGCATTCACTGTCCAGCAGTCGAGGCCGAAACTGCGGCTTCACTCTTGCAGCACACCGGAGCAGACCATGAATGAACGCAATGAATCCGCCGAACTCGCCGAGCGCTACGTCGCAGCCTGGAACGAGCCCGATGCCACCGCGCGCCGCACTGCGATCGCCGGCCTCTGGGTGCCCGAGGGCGAGCACTACGTGCGCACGCTGCAGGCCAAAGGCTACGAGGCGCTGCATCGGCGCGTCACCGGCTCGCACGAGAAGAACGTGCGCGATGCGGGCTTTCGCTTCGTCTGCGCGGGCGATGCCCAGTTCCTGCACGACGCGGTGATGTTCCATTGGCACATGGTCCCGGCCGCGGGCGGCCCGGTGGCCGCGCTGGGGCTGCAGTTCCTGGTGCTGGCCGGGGACGGCCGCATTGCCGTCGATTACCAATTCATCCTGCCGACGCCTTCCGTCTGAGCGGCCGGCGCATCGGCCATGACCTCGCAGGTCATTGTCGTCGCGCCCCTTTCTCCCAACACTGGTTACCACCATGACTCAGTCGAACATCGCTGCCTCGGCAGCATCGCTTTCTCCATCGGGCGGCCAGCAGAGCGCAGGCGCGACCGGGCCCGGCCGGCTCGGCTTGTGGGTCATGCTCAGCGGCACTTTCCTGGTGGTGCTGGATTTCTTCATCGTCAACGTCGCGCTGCCGTCGATGCAGCGCGAACTGCTGGCGAGCGCCGGCACCCTGCAGCTGGTGGTGGCGGGCTACGGACTGGCCACCGCGGCGGGACTGATCACCGGCGGCCGGCTCGGCGACCTGTTCGGCAGGCGCCGCATGTTCATGCTGGGCCTGCTGCTGTTCACGCTGGCCTCCGCGGCCTGCGGCTTCGCGCCGAATGCCGAGATGCTGGTGGCCGCGCGCGTGCTGCAGGGCCTGGCTGGGGCGCTGCTGCAGCCGCAGGTGCTGGCGATGATCGGGCTGGCCTACATCGGCGAAGGCCGGGCGCGCGCCTTCGCGGCCTACGGGCTCACGCTGGGGCTCGGTGCCACGCTCGGGCAACTGGTCGGCGGCCTGCTGATCCACGCCGATCCGGCGGGGCTCGGCTGGCGCAGCTGTTTCCTCATCAACGTGCCCATCGGGCTGCTGGCATGGGTGCTCGCGCCGCGCGTCATTCCGCCGCTGGCGAACAACGGCAACAGCAGGCTCGACCTCGCCGGCATGCTGCTGGCGGCCGCGGGCTCGGTGGCCGTGGTGCTGCCGCTGGTGGAAGGGCGCGAGCAAGGCTGGCCGCTGTGGAGCTGGCTGTGCCTTGCGGCCGCGCTGCCCTTGCTGGCCGCATTCGCTTTTCAGCAGCGCCGGCTCGCCCTGCGCGGCGGTGCGCCGCTGGTGGCGCCGGCGCTGCTGGCCAACGGCCGCTTTGTCACGGGCCTGCTCACCACGCTGGCCTTCTACGTGGGCAACGCCTCGCTGTACTTCGTGCTGGCGCTGTACCTGCAGCAGGGCCTGGCGCTGGGCCCGTTGGCGTCGGGCATGGTCTTCACTTCGCTGGCGGTCGGTTTCTTCGCGACGTCGATGGCCGGTGCGCGCCTCGCACGGCGTTTCGGCGGCAAGCCGCCCATCGCGCTCGGCGCCCTCGTGCTGGCGGCGGGGCATGCGCTGCAGTTCGTCAACGTGGCGGGATGGGCGGGCCACTCGCATGTGGTCGCCTGGATGGTCCCGCTGCTGCTGGTGCAGGGCGCAGGCCTCGGCATGGTGATGGCGCCGCTGGTGTCCACCGTGCTGGCCGGCCTGCCGCCGCAGCATGCGGGCGTGGCCTCGGGCGTGCTGTCGATGGTGCAGCAGGCGAGCAATGCGCTGGGGGTGGCGTTGATCGGGATCCTGTTCTATGGGAGGCTGGAGAATGCGACGGACACCGCTGCGTATTCGGGCGCGTTCGGGGTGGCGCTGGTGTACCTGATGGTGTCGGCTCTTCTCGTCGCGATGTTCCACTGGCGAGGCACCCGGCCCTCGCCGCCCCGGTTGTGACGCCTGCCCAATCCGGGTATGTGCATGCCCGGATGGGCTTCTTCCCTGGAGCCGTGCCACACTCGCCGCCCGACGACTGGTGTGCCATGGAATCCGATCTGACCTCAATCACCCAAGCCTTGCGCGACTTCGCCCAGGCCCGTAACTGGGAGCAGTTCCACTCCCCCAAGAACCTCGCGTCGGCGCTCTCGGTCGAAGCCGCCGAGCTGCTCGAACATTTCCAGTGGCTCACCGAAGCGCAGAGCCGCTCGCTGCCGGCCGACAAGCGCGCCGAGATCGGCACGGAGATTGCCGACGTCTTCCTCTACCTGCTCCAGCTTGCCGACAAGCTCGGCATCGACCTGGTGGAAGCGGCAAGAAGCAAGATGCTGGTCAACGCCCGGAAGCACCCGGCACCGCCGCCGTCCGCCTGAGTACCTCCGTGTACGCCACCCGGCGTATTTCCCCGTCCTGGTGCATTCCGCAAACTCCCTCCCACGCCAGCACAGCGCTGGCGCCAAGGTCAACCAACCCCGGAGCAGGAGTCCACATGCAACGTCGTTTCACACTCAAGGCGCTCACCGCCGCCGTCGCGCTGGCCAGCATTTCTGCTGCGCCCGCCTTTGCCGCCGACACCATCAAGGTCGGCGTGCTGCACTCGCTGTCGGGCACGATGGCCATCTCGGAAACCGTGTTGAAGGACACCGTTCTGATGGCCATCGACGACATCAACAAGAAGGGCGGCGTGCTGGGCAAGCAGCTCGAACCCGTGGTGGTCGACCCGGCCTCCAACTGGCCCCTGTTCGCCGAAAAGACCAAGCAGCTGCTCGGCCAGGACAAGGTGTCGGTGATCTTCGGCTGCTGGACCTCGGTGTCGCGCAAGTCGGTGCTGCCGGTGGTCGAGGAAATGAACGGGCTGCTGTTCTACCCCGTGCAGTACGAGGGTGAAGAGCTCTCGAAGAACGTGTTCTACACGGGCGCCGCGCCCAACCAGCAAGCCATCCCGGCCGTCGACTACCTGATGAGCAAGGAAGGCGGCGGCGCCAAGCGCTGGGTGCTGCTGGGCACCGACTACGTGTACCCCCGCACCACCAACAAGATCCTGCGCGCCTACCTGAAGAGCAAGGGCGTGAAGGACACCGACATCGACGAGAAGTACACGCCGTTCGGCCACAGCGACTACCAGACCATCGTTGCCGACATCAAGAAGTTCTCGGCCGGCGGCAAGACGGCGGTGGTCTCGACCATCAACGGCGACTCCAACGTGCCCTTCTACAAGGAACTCGGCAACGCCGGCCTGAAGGCCAAGGACGTGCCCGTGGTTGCCTTCTCGGTGGGTGAAGAAGAGCTGCGCGGCGTGGACACCAAGCCGCTGGTGGGCCACCTTGCCGCATGGAACTACTTCATGTCGATCAAGAACCCGACCAACACGGCTTTCATCAAGCAGTGGAGCGAGTACGCCAAGGCCAAGAACATCGCCGGCCACAAGGACAAGCCGCTCACCAACGACCCGATGGAAGCCACCTGGATCGGCATCCACATGTGGAAGCAGGCGGTCGAGAAGGCCAAGTCGACCGACACCGACAAGGTGATCGCCGCCATGGCCGGCCAGACCTTCACGGCCCCCTCGGGCATCGTGTCGAAGATGGACGAGAAGAACCACCACCTGCACAAGAGCGTGTTCATCGGCGAGATCAAGGCCGATGGCCAGTTCAACGTGGTGTGGAAGACGCCGGGCCCGGTCAAGGCCAAGCCGTGGAGTCCGTACATCGAAGGCAACGACAAGAAGCCGGACCAGCCGGCTGGCAAGTCGCTGTAAGTGTGCTTTTCTCCCTCCCCCGCTGGGGGAGGGCAGGGATGGGGGC